>NZ_JBFNEH010000023.1:0-52830 GCF_040797425.1 Symbiobacterium sp.
TTTGGAAGGGCCATCTCTCGTCCTGCTTTTTTCAGCAGAAATGTTGTGGCCTACCAACGAAAACTTTACTCACACTATCATGGAAACACACTTCACCGCGGCGCCCGCACGTCTGGCACTTCGACGGCCGCCGCCTCAGTCTCCCGGCAGGCCGCAACCGAATCAGCCGCGGGCGTCCACCGCGACTGCAGCGCGGTCTGAGTCGGCCAGGAGGTTCGCTCTCCAGCGCAGTGCGGTCGATGCCGGCCAGGCGGATCTCCAGCAGCGTGAGGGAGGCCAGCGGAACGCCGCAACCGCACGGGAGCCGCTGGAGTCTGTCTAGCAGGAGAGCCGCCGCGTGGGCACGCGGCGCCGGTCCGGCCGGCGCCGACGCAGCACCATGACCCCCCCTCGCAGGACTGCACAGTACACAGGGCGAACATAAGAAGACTGCGTATACCTGTTAGGCGGTGAGCGGTAGACAATGCGTACTGTGCACAGCATGCTACCGTCTCAACAGGCACAACAAGGATGACTGATTACTTACTTTATGCTTTGACTTTCTTGCGCACTGCGGCCGTGCCACCACCGAAGCTTCCGGCACCGGGCAGTCGCTTCCCATGGCCGCTGTCACCGCAGGCCGCCCACGACTCACGGCTGCCCTGCGGCTCACGGCCCACACTCACAACCTGTTCACACGGCCCGCGGCTCACCGCTCCATCACGTCGGAGGTGGCATGCTTGCCCGTTCGCGTGTTGATCCTGTCTGCCGACTTCGGCTCCGGCCATCAGGCCGCCGCGAAGGCCATTGCGGACGCGTGCCGCAGCCTCTCCGCCGACTGTGAGGCCATCGTGGTCCCATCGCAGAGCGCGCTGCTGGGCCTCTTCGCCCGCGCTTACCTCTGGCAGATCAAGCACATACCGGGCCTCTATCGCCGGCTTTACCAGCTGCCCGTCAGCCGGCCCCTGCGCACCCTGGTGATCCTGGTGCTGAGCAAGCCGGTGCGGCGCAGCGTTGAGAAAGAACGGCCCGACGTCATCGTCGGCACCCATCCCTTCCCGGCCGGCGCCGCGGTCTGCCTGCTGCGCCGGGCCCGCAGGCAGGTTCCCGTCGTCATGGCGCTCACCGACTTCGCCCCCCACGGCTTCTGGGTCTGGCCCGGCGTCGCCCGCTACTGCTGCGCCTCGCCGGCCGCCGCCGCCGACCTTGTGCGTCGCGGGGCCGATGCCGCCCGCGTCATCGTCACCGGCCTGCCGGTGCGGCCGCACCTCGCAGAGCTCATCCGGCAGAGCAGGAGGGAGCCCTCGGCTGGCCCGGGCGGCCCGAACCGGCACCTGGCGGACCAGGGCAGCGCGCCCAACTCGCCCCGCCGCGTGCTCCTGATGGGCGGCGGGCTGGGCCTCGGCCCGATCCCCGAGGCAGTGGGCGCCCTGCTGGCCCTGCCGCAGGCCGCCCTGCGCCTCACGGTGATCTGCGGGCGCAACGAGGCGCTGAAAGAAGAAATTACCCGCCGCTTCGGCGGCGACCCGCGCCTCACCGTGCTCGGTTTTACCGACGCGGTGATCGAGCACATGCGCGCGGCCGACCTTCTCGTCACCAAGCCGGGGGGCATCACGTGCGCCGAAGCCCTGGCGCTGGGCGTTCCCATGCTGCTGCTCGACCCGCTGCCCGGGCACGAGGAGGAGAACGCACGCTATCTGGTGGAGACCGGCGCCGCCCGGGTGGCCCGCGGCCCCGCGCTCACCGCGGCGGCCAGCGAGCTGCTGTTCGCCCGGCCCGACCGCCTCGCCGCCATGGCCGAGGCTGCCCGGCAGGCCGGGCAGCCCAACGCGGCCCGCATGATCGCGGCGGAGGTACTGGCGCTGGCGAAACGCTCCTGCCGCGCCCCGGGAAGCGTGCGAATAACCCCGCCTTCTTAACCAAACCTTAATATCGGTACGCTACAGTGAAAGTGGCCACACTTCGAGAACCATCGGCACGGAGGAGATGGAAACCCGATGGGTCGAGCACACAGGCGCGCGCTGCTGGCTGCCCTGCTCCTTGCGGTGGTGGCACTCGGCGGCTGCGGCGGGCGGCCACAGCCCGATCCCAACGACCCGCTGACCGGCACCATCCTGGCCAGCGGCTCGACCGCGCTCCTGCCCCTCGTCTCGGTGGCCGCCGAGGTCTTCGAGGAGCAGCACCCGAACGTGACGGTGAGCGTGAGCGGGGGCGGCTCGTACAACGGCCTCACGCAGGTGGCCGCCGGCGCGGTGGACATCGGCAACTCAGACGTGCCCGCCACCGGCGAGCTGGCCGAGGGGCTTGTGGAGCACAAGGTCGCCATTGCGCCCTTCGTGATCATCACCCACCTGGAGAACCCGGTGGACGGCCTCACCATGGACCAGCTGGCCGGCATGCTGCGCGGGGAGATCTCCAACTGGCGCGAGGTGGGCGGACCCGACCTGGAGGTGATGGTGGTCAGCCGCCAGCAGTCCTCCGGCTCCCGCGCCACCATCGTGGAGAAGGTGCTCGGCGGCGAAGGGGACATCACGCCCCAGGCGCTGGTGCAGGACTCCAACGGCAAGGTCGTGACCACGGTCCAGTATACCCCGGGCGCCATCGCCTACGTGGATGCGGCCTACTTCCGGCCGAAGAAGGTGAAGGCCCTGGCGCTGGACGGGGTCGCGTACTCGCAGGAAGCCGTGATCGCCGGCGAGTGGCCAATTTACGCATACGAATATATGTACACCAAAGGGGAACCCACAGGCCTCACCCGGGCCTTCCTGGACTTCGTGCTGAGCCCCGCCTTCCAGGAGGAGTACGTGGTGGAGCACGGCTTCGTGCCCATCGCGGCCGATCCGCAGCGGTAGGCCGGCCGGAGCCCGTCTCGGTGGGAGGTGTTGCCCGTGCCAGAGCGGATTCTCGTCGTCGATGATGAGCCGTCCATCCTGGAACTGGTCGCCTACAACCTGCGCCGGGCCGGCTACGAGGTGCTCACCGCCACCAATGGCGAGGACGGGCTCCGCATGGCCCTGGAGGGGGACATCGACCTCCTGATCCTCGATGTGATGCTGCCCGGCATCGACGGCTTCGAGGTGCTGCGGGCGGTGCGGCGCACCTCCGAACTGCCGGTGCTGCTGCTCACCGCCCGGGGAGAGGAGACCGATCGAGTGGTGGGCTTTGAGATCGGCGCCGACGACTACGTCACCAAGCCCTTCAGCCCGCGGGAGCTCACGGGACGGGTGAAGGCGATCCTGCGCCGGATGCGGCGGCCGCTGCAGCCGGAGGAGCAGGAAACGCTGCGCTTGGGGCCGCTGGCCATCAACCTCGCCAGCTACGAGGTGACCCGGGACGGGCAGCGGGTGGATCTCACGCCCACCGAGTTTCAGATCCTGAAGGTACTCGCCCAGAACCCAGGGCGGGTGTTCAGCCGCGACGAGCTGGTCGACCGGGTGATGGGCCCGGACTTCTACGGCGACGTGCGCACCGTGGACGTCCACATCCGGCACCTGAGGGCGAAGCTGGAGGAGAACCCCTCCGAGCCCCGGCTGATCGAGACCGAGCGGGGCGCCGGTTACCGCTTCGCAGGGGGCCGCCGGCGATGAGCGGGCGGCCGGGGCCCACGCTCCTCTGGTTCGCCCTCCCGGCCACCGCCGCTCTGGCGGCGGGCCTGCCCTACGTGCTCTCCGGCCGGCTGCGGCAGGCGCTGCTGGCCGGGCCAGGAGCGCTGGACATCCTGGTCTGGCTGCTGGTCGCCGGGGCGGTCCTCATACCGCCGGCGCTGGGCTGGCGGGAGGCCCGCCGGCTGGCGCAGGCCCTGGAGCATCATGCCGACGCGGCCAGGAAGCGGGCCGAAAAGGAGTACCAGGAGCGCCTGGCCGGGCTGCTCCTGGAGAAGGCCCACCTCGACGCGATCCTGCGGCACATGGCCGACGGCATCCTGCTGGTGGACCAGCAGCGGCGGATCATCCTGATGAACCCCGCGGCCGAGCGGATGCTCGGCGTGGCGCGGCACGAGGCGGTGGGCCGGGACCACCTGGAGGTCACCCACCACTTCGACCTGGACGAGCAGCTCGCCCGGGTGCTGGCCACCGGCGAACCCGCGACCCTCGAGATTCGCCGGGCCCGCCCGGAGCACCAGATCCTCGAGGCCCGCATCGTCCTGGCCGCCAGCGCCCAGGAGCGGGCGGCGCTGATCATGCTGCGGGACATCACCCGGGCCCGCCAGCTGGAGCAGATGCGCACCGACTTCGTCGCCAACGTCACCCACGAGCTGCGCACGCCCCTCACGTCCATCGAGGGTTTCGCGGAGACGCTGCTCGAGGGCGCCCTGAACGAGCCGGAGACGGCCCGCCGCTTCGTGGAGATCATCCAGCGGGAGAGCCGTCACCTGGCCGCCCTCATCGACGAGCTGCTCGACCTGGCCCGGGTGGAGTCGGGCAGGTTCCGGATGCGGCGGCGGCTCACGCGGCCGGCGGACCTCGTTCAGGAGACCCTCGCCCGCCTGTCCCCCGAGGCGGAGAAGAAGGGCGTCCGGCTCACAGCGGAGGTCGCGGACGACCTGCCGCTCGTCGACGGCGACCCCGACCGCCTGATCCAGGTGCTGACCAACCTGGTGGACAACGCCATCAAGTACACGCCCGCCGGCGGCCGGGTGACGCTCTCCGCCCGCCGTGCGGAGGACCAGGTCCTCCTCGCCGTGGGCGACACCGGCGCCGGCATCCCCCAGGCTGACCTGGGGCGGATCTTCGAGCGGTTCTACCGCGTGGACAAGGCCCGCTCCCGCGCCACCGGCGGCACCGGCCTCGGGCTGGCCATCGCCAAGCACATCGTGGAGGCGCACGGCGGCACCATCGCGGTGGAGAGCGAGCTGGGCAGGGGCAGCACCTTCACCGTCGCCCTTCCCGCCGCCGGTGAGCGCACGGCCTCCGTTTCGAACCGGCAATAGTCTCTGACTGGAGGGAGTTCCCGTGAACCGGGTGCGCACCGCGGACCGCACCGCACGGGTGGTGCTCACCGCCTGTGCGACCCTGGTCTCCCTGGTGATCGCCGCCATCCTGCTTTTTGTGGGGTCGGAAGGCCTTCTGCTCTTCCGGGACGTCTCGCCCTTTGAGTTCCTCTTCGGCCTCACCTGGAACCCGCCCCTGGGGCGCTACGGTGCGCTGCCATTCCTGGTCGGTTCGGTGGCGGCCACGGCCATTGCGCTCCTCATCGGCGCCCCGCTGGGCCTGGCCGGGGCGATCTTCATGGCCAAGGTGGCCCCGCCGTGGATGCGCCACATCCTCCGCCAGGCCGCCAACCTTTTCGTCGGCATCCCCTCTGTGGTCTACGGCTACATCGGCATGACCCTGCTGGTGCCCTGGGTGCGGGAGCACCTGGGCGGCCAGGGCTTCGGCGTGCTGGTGGCCGGGACGATTCTGGCGATCATGATCATGCCGACGATCCTCGGCGTGTCGGAGGACGCCCTGCGGGACGTGGACCCCACCCTCGAGGAGGGGTCGCTGGGGCTCGGCGCCACCCGCTGGCAGACGATCTGGCTGGTGGTCCTTCCGGCCGCCCGGCCCCGCATCCTGGCGGCGATCATCCTCGCCTTCGCCCGGGCGTTCGGCGAGACGACGGCGGTGCAGATGGTGATCGGCAACTCGCCGGTCCTCGTGCGATCGCTCACCACCGGCACAGCGACGCTCACCTCGCAAATCATCATGGAGATGGGCCAGACCCCGCCGGGCTCCCCCTGGAACCGGGCGCTCTTCATGATGGCCTTCGGGCTCCTCGTGGTCTCGCTGCTGATGATCCTGCTGGTCCGCTGGGTCAGCAACCGGGGGGTGGCCCGCTGATGACCCGGCAGAAGCTCGCAGACCGCATCGCCACCGCCGTGCTCTGGGCGGCGGGGATCCTGATCCTGCTCATCCTGGCCGGCTTCCTGCTGCCCATCCTCCTGCAGGGGCTGCCCGTGCTCGACTGGCAGTTCATCACCACCCGCTCCAGCGCGGTGCGGGAGGGTGGCGGCGTGGGGGCGCAGTTCTTCAACACCATCTACATCACGTTCCTATCCCTCCTCTTCTCCCTCCCCGTCGGCGTGGGAGCAGGCGTCTACCTGGCCGAGTACGCCAGGCCGGGGCGCCTCACCGACCTGATCCGGCTCTCGGTGGAGGCCCTGGCCTCGGTGCCCTCCATCGTCCTGGGCCTGTTCGGCATGATCCTCTTCGTCAACTACATGGGCTGGGGGTTCACCATCCTGGGCGGCGCGCTCAGCCTCGCCCTGCTGAACCTGCCGGTCCTGGTGCGGGTCACCGAGGAGGCCATCCAGGGCGTGCCCCGCTCCTACCGGGAAGGCTCGCTGGCCCTGGGGGCCACCCACTGGCAGACCACGGCGAAGGTGGTGCTGCCCACCGCCTTGCCCGGCATCCTCACCGGGCTCTCGCTGGTGGCCGGCCGCGCCCTCGGCGAGACGGCGGTGCTGATCTACACCGCGGGCGTCACCGCCTCCCGCTGGTTCCCCAACCCTGACCTGATGGTGGCGGGCGAGACCCTGGCGGTGCGCATCTGGTCGGTCACCTCGGAGGGGCTGGTGCCCGACGCCGACCGGATCGCCATGGGCAGCTCCGCCCTGCTGATCCTGCTGGTGCTGGCTGTCAACCTGCTGATCGCCCTGCCCCTCTGGCGGTACCGGCGCCGCATGCGCTAGGCGCCCCATGCTCCAGAACGCGAAGGAGGCTCTGACCGAATGACGGAACAGGTGCGGATGCGCGCCGAGGGTGTGGACCTTTACTACGGCACGTTCCGGGCACTGCGCAGCATCACGCTGGAGATTCCCGCCAATCGGGTGACGGCGCTCATCGGGCCCTCCGGTTGCGGCAAGTCCTCCTTCCTGCGCTGCCTCAACCGCATGAACGACCTGGTTCCGGGGGCGCGGATCACCGGCAAGATCACCCTGGACGGGCAGGACATCTATGCCCCCCATGTGGACGTGGTGGCCCTGCGGCGGCGGGTGGGCATGGTCTTCCAGCGGCCCAACCCCTTCCCGATGTCCATCTACGACAACGTCGCCTACGGCCCGCGCATCCACGGGGAGCGACGCAAGGCGGTGCTGGACGAGATCGTGGAACAGTCCCTCCGGGGTGCCGCCCTCTGGGACGAGGTGAAGGACCGCCTGCACCGGTCGGCCCTGGGCCTTTCCGGCGGGCAGCAGCAGCGGCTCTGCATCGCCCGCTCTCTGGCGGTGAAGCCCGAGGTGCTGCTCATGGACGAGCCGGCATCGGCCCTGGACCCCATCTCCACGGCCAAGATCGAGGAGCTGATCCGCCAGCTGCGCACGAGCTACTCCATCGTGATCGTGACCCACAACATGCAACAGGCCGCCCGCATCTCCGACTACACTGCCTTCTTCCTCTCCGGCGAACTGATCGAGCACGGCCCCACGGGCACCATCTTCACCAACCCCAAGGACCAGCGCACCGAGGACTACATCACCGGCCGCTTCGGCTGATGCGAGGGAGGTTGGACCCGTGACCACCCGCTCGGCGTTCGACGAGCAGATCGCCGCCCTCCAGCGGGACCTGCTGCGGATGGGCGTCTTCGTGAACGAGTCCATCGAGCGCGCGTTGCAGGCGCTCCAGCAAGGGGACCGGAAACTGGCGGAGGAGGTCATCGAGGGCGACGAGGTGGCCGACCGGATGCTGATCGATATCCAGCAGCGCTGCCTCCAGCTGGTGGCCCTGCAGCAGCCGCTGGCGCGCGACCTGCGCTCCATCGCGACCGTCCTCAAGATCGTGACCGACCTCGAGCGCATGGCCGACCACGCCACCGATATCGCCCGCATCGTACGCCGGCTGGGCCTCTCCGGCCCGCCCCGGCCGCTGGCCGACATCCCGCGCCTCGCGCAGCGGGTGCAGGAGATGAACCGGGAGGCCCTGGAGGCCTGGGTGAGCGGCGACTCCGAGCGGGCCCGGCGCATGACGGCGGTGGACGATGAGATCGACCGGCTCTACCGGCAGGTGTTCGATGAGCTGCTGCAGGTGATGCAGACCGACCCGAAGTCGGTCCGGACGGCCACCTACCTCATCCTGGCGGCCCACCACCTGGAGCGCATCGGCGACCACGCCACCAACCTGGGCGAGTGGACCATCTTCCAGGAGACCGGGGAACTGGAAGATCTGAACGCATGAGCGGAAGGGCTGTCCCAGCAGCAGATCACGCTGCCGGGGCAGCCCGGGTTTATGCGATGCGGCTCAAGCGGGTCATCCCCGCGTCTGGAACTGCCCGAGCCGCGCCCGCCAGAGCCAGCGCCGCTCGCGCCGGCGCATCTGGGCGGGGATGTACTGGTAATTCTGCACCGCCTCGGCAAACAGCCGGCGCGCCAGGTCTGCATGGCCGGCCTTCCGGCAAAGGTGGCCGGCCCGGGTGAGGATTTCCACGCCCTCAAACTGCTCCAGGGTGGAGACCAGTTCGGCCACCCGCTCCCCGTCGCCCTGCGCCGCGGCCTCTTCGATCAGATACAGGTACGGCTCCCCGTAGGCGACCTGGGGCTGCAGTGCGAGGGCCTGCTCCAGCCGGCTGCGCCCCTCGGCGCCGCGGCCCACCTTCACCAGGGAGGCGCCCAGCAGATAAAGGGCCCGGGGGCTGTCCTCGCCCCGCTCCACCGCCCGCTCGAGGTACTCGGCCGCCGCCTGGTACCGCCCGCTGCGCAGGTAGTGCTCGCCCAGCTCGACCATCGCCCGGACGTCCGCAGGGTTGACCTGCACCGTGTAGAGCAGGCTGGCGATGCGCCGCCGGTGGTGCAGGAGCGCCGTCACCGCTGCCACGATCCCGAAATATCGGTGATCCAGGTACCAGAGAAAGAGCAACAGGAGGAGCAGCCGGCCCAGCGCCGTCTGGAGCAGCCAGGAAACGGCCAGAAGCCAGCCGATCGACTTCATGGAAGGTATTCCGCCCCTTTGCAACCGAAATGTTGTGTTTCGACGGATTCGACGGGCGAGATGCCAACCCCTCTCCCCTACCCCCTTGCAGGCGACGACCATCTGTAGTTTGATGGTTTCGTGCCATAGCGGTGCGGCGCACAGGCCCGGCTGCAGGCCAAGGCGCAGCGGGCCTCGGCCAGAGGACTTCGCAGGCAGGACGGTGAGCAGGAGTGGCGGTGCGGGTGCTGGGGCTCGATCCGGGCAAGCGGACGGGCTGGTTTCTGAGCGAGGGCTACGAACCGGTGGGCTGCGGCTCGGAGCGGGACGCCATGCGCATCCTGGAGCAGGTGGGGCGGGTGGACGTGGTGGTCGTGGAGGACGCCCTGGACATGGACCAGGTGGAGCCGCTGCGCAAGGTGCTGACGGTTCCCTGGGTAGGGGTGACCCCGGAGCAACTGCAGCGGCGGCTCTTTACCCAGGTGCTCGGGCGGAAGCGGGTCAACGGCCCCGTGGTGCGGCAGGAGGTGGTGCGCCGGGCCTTCGGCATGGTGCCCGGCGACGTGCACGCCCTGGACGCCGCGTGCCTGGTGCTCTGGTGGCTGGTCGACAGCGACCTGGCCGACGGGGCGCCCGACCTGGGGCCGCTCAAGGTGTGGGACCTCTTCACCATCGCCGACGAGTTCGGCGAGGAGACCTACCAGATCGTGCCCCCCAACACGGCAGACCCGGAGCAGGGGCTGGTCTCCTGGGCCTCCCCGCTGGTGCAGGCGGTGAAACAGGCCAGGCCGGGGGACGTGGTGACCGTGCACGCACCCGGCGGCGACTGGCAGTGCCGGCTGGTGCGCATCGGCTCGTGACCCAAAGGTCGGAGGCAGGCCTTTCGCACGCCAGCCTCCTTGCGCTTTAACCAGAGTACCCGGGCAGCTCTGACGGCTGGGGAAGCTTCAGTTCCATCCCCGCGTAGATCTTGTTGGGATCTTCCAGTCCGTTCAGCGCCTCGATGTCGCCGGCGTAGATGTGCGTGTTGTAGTACTTCTGGCTGATCTCGTAGAGGGTCTCGTTAGGCTGCACGATGTGCACGGCGGGGACGGCCTCGAAGGTGGTCATGGCCGGGGCCGTCTCATCGCCATCGAGGGTCGCGCCGCTTCCGTCCGTGGTCGATTCTCCGGCGACGTCACGGGTCTCCCCGGCGCCCTGCGTGTCGGCAGTGGTCGCCGTGTTGGGGGCGGAACCGGTCGTGGTCTGCGTGTTGGTTGCGGCCTCCGTGTTCAGCGGCGTCCCGTTCTCAGGTTCCGCCAGCTGCTCCAGGGCATCGGTGCCCCCGGTCTGGTTCTGGCTCCGCTGGGTGAGCGCGAAGAGCGCAACGGCGAGGGCCAGCACCAGCACCGCCACCCCGCCGATCACCAGCGAGGTCCGGGTCTTGGAAGAGTTGGTCTGCATGGTTTCCCTCCTCTCTGCCAGCCCATTCTTGGGCTTCAGTGAGAGTATTTCCACGCAAACCATGAACTAAACATCCACTCTTCCAGCAGAGGGCCTCTGCCCCCGGTGTGGCCGGCACCTGAGCGGTCCTTTCGAACGCCTAGTCCTACTTCGCCGCGACTAGGGCGTTAATAGTACCTTGTATACCTAGTGTATATAGTACTCCCGGTCGTTAAACTATAGACTTATCTACCTCTACAATATTGACTGCGTTTTGTGATATCATGAGCCCGGGTGAACCGATCGGCGTGGAAGGAGGTCAACCTGGAATGCGACGTCCGATCAAGCAGCGGCCTATCCGCCCGGATTACCGGTCCCGCAGGCTCAGCCGGGAGCTCGACTGGCTTGTCGATCAGTGGCAGTCCTCGAGCCCCGAAGAGCGCCTCCAGCTGGTGCTTGCCAAGATCCGCGCCGAGGAGCGCATCGAGGCTGAATCGTCGTCCCGCTAGGGGCGGTTCATAGGCGGAACAGCAGAACGGCGGTCGCGCGACCGCCGTTCTGTTCGTTCTGCACTGCGCCATGCGGCCCCCCACTACCCCGCGAGGCGCTCCATCTCGTCCAGGAGGCCGGCAAACACGTCCAGGGCCTGCTGCACCGGCTCGGGCGACGTCATGTCGACGCCGGCCTTCTTGAGCAGGTTGGTGGAGTAGTCCGAGGAGCCGCTCTTCAGGAACTCCAGGTACCGCTCCACGGCCGGCTTCCCCTCCGTCAGCACCTGCTGGCTGAGCGCCACCGACGCCGAGATGCCCGTCGCGTACTGGTACACGTAGAAGGCGCCGTAGAAGTGGGGTACCCGGGCCCACTCCAGGGCGATCAGGTCGTCGATCACCATGCCCTCGGTGGCGTAGTACTTCTTGTTGAGATCGTAGTAGATCTCGTTCAGCACGTCGGCCGTGAGCGCCTCGCCCTGTTCGACCCGCTGGTGGGTGATGTGCTCAAACTCGGCGAACATCGTCTGCCGGTAGAGGGTGGTGCGGAACGTCTCCAGCTGGTGGTTGATGATGTACATTCTCAGCTTGGGGTCGGTCGTCTGCTGCAGCAGGTAGTGGGTGAGCAGGGCCTCGTTGAACGTGGAGGCCACCTCGGCCACGAAGATGGTGTAGTCGGCGTAGTGGTAGGGCTGGTGCCTGCGGGAGAAGTAGGAGTGCATCGAGTGGCCCAGCTCGTGCGCCAGGGTGAACATCGAGTCGAAGTTGTCCTGGTAGTTCATGAGGATGAACGGCTTGGTGGTGTACGCGCCGAACGAGTAGGCTCCCGACCGCTTGCCCACGTTCTCATAGATGTCCACCCAGCGGTCGGTGGTCATGCCCCGGCGCGCCACCTCGCAGTACTCCTCGCCCAGGGGCGCCAGCGCCTTGAGGATCGTCTCGACCGCCTCGCCGTACGAGATCTTCTTGTCGACCTCGGGCACCATGGGGGTGTAGATATCGTACATGTGCAGCTCGTCGACGTTCAGGAGCTTCCGCCGGAGCCGCATGTACCGGTGCAGCGAGGAGATGTTCTTGTTCACGGTGGCGACAAGGTTGTCGTACACGCTCTCCGGCACGTTCGTGTCCGCGAGCGCCATGGCGCGGGCGGAGGGGTAACGCCTCGCCCGGGCGTAGAACACGTCCTTCTTCACCGAGCTGGCGTATGCAGCCGCCAGCGTGTTGCGGAACTTGCCGTAGGTGGTGTAGAGCGCCTCGAACGCCGCCTGCCGCACGGCGCGCACCGGGCTCTCCATGAAGCGCAGGAAGCGCCCGTGGGTGAGCTCGACCTCACGCCCCTCTTCGTCCTTGATCTTCGGGAACTTCAGGTCGGCGTGGTTCAGCTTGCCGAAGATCTCCCGGGGCGCCTCGCTCACCTCGCTCATCTGGGCGAGCAGTTCCTCCACCTCCGGCGAGCGCACGTGCGCCTTCTGCCGCATCAGGTCTTCCAGCGCGTGCCGGTAGGCGCCCAGCTCCGCGTTTTCATCTAGCCAGGCCCGAAGCGTCTCCGTGGGAATGGAGAGGATTTCGGGCACAAGAAATGACCCGGCGGCCGCAACCTTGGCGTAGAGCGTGTTCGCGCGGGTCGCCAGCGCATGATACGTGGTGTTGGTGGTGTCCTCGTCCTCTTTCATGCGGGCGAAGACCAGCACCTGCTCCAGGAGTTGGTAGAGCTCATCCCGCGCCCGGAGCGCCTCCAGAAGGGTTCCGGCCGACTCGCCCAGGCGCCCCTGGTAGGCGGTGAGCCGCGGCATCATGGCCTCCACCCGGGCGTAGTCCTCTTCCCACGCGGCGACGGAAGGGTACACCGAGTCCAGGTCCCACTTGTGCTCGGCCGGCACGTCCTCACGCTTGAGCAGTTCCACCGAATGATCGCTCCTCCCCGTAGGCTCGTGATTCTATTGTTCTATTTTACCACGCGCAGGTACGGGACTGCGGCCGGGTTCCTCGTCCCTGCGGGGCCCGTCAGATCATAGCCTGGGGTTGCGGCGGTGCTGTGGCGCCCCGCGCCCGCCGTTCACACGTACGCGTGCCGGCCGGTGATCAGCAGGTTCACACCCACCAGCGTGAACAGGACGATCACGAAGCCCAGTGCGGCCACCCAGGCGGCCGCCCGCCCTTCCCAGCCCCGCACGATCCGCATGTGCAGGTAGCCCGAATAGAAGAGCCAGGTGATCAGCGCCCAGGTCTCCTTGGGGTCCCAGTCCCAGTAGCGGCCCCATGCCTTCTGAGCCCAGATCATCGCAAAGACCAGCGCCCCCAGCGTGAAGAGCGGGTAGCCCACTGCGATGCCGCGGTACGACACCTCATCCAGCAGCCGGGGGCTCATGTTGCCCACCGCCCGCGTTCCCAGATCCCGCAGGGGCATGTTGGCCGCGAGCCGGACCAGCGCGTAGAGCAGGGCACCCGCGACCGTGGAGAGCACCAGCGTGTTCAGGTTTCGGGCGGCGTAGAGGCCCCTCATCCAGGCGGGAGCCTGCACCAGGGGCAGGGGAAGCCCCAGGAACGCCGCCTCGCCGGGTTGAGAGCCCGCCGGCCCGATGAAGGGCGGCAGGCGATACTCCAGTACGGCGGGGCCCTCGGCCAGGCTCGTCACGTAGGCGCTGTAACCGGCGGCCTTGAAGCTCAGGGCCAGCACCAGGAAGCCGGTGAGCACGGCGCCGCAGAAGAAGAAGAACTCCAGCAGGGCGTCCTCCCACCGGCCGGACTGCTCCCGGCGCACGCGCAGGAGGTACATGAGTGCCGCCCCGAAGGAGACGGCGAAGGCGCCCTCCCCCAGGGCAGCGAAGGCGACGTGCAGCGGCAGCCAGATCGAGCGAAGCACCGGCGCCAGCGGCTGCACTTCGGTGGGGAAGACCGAGGCGTAGGCGATCACGGCGATGCCCACCGGGGCAACGAAGGCGCCCAGTCCCGGCATCTTGTACCACGCCGAGATGAGGACGAAGAAGAACATCACCGACCAGCCCATGAACGACATGTACTCGAACATGTTGCCCAAGGGCACCTGGCCCGAGCCGATCCAGCGCGCACCGATCGCGAGCCCCTGGAGGATCACGCCCAGCACGGCGGCGTGAAAGCCATGGCGGCCCAACTGGTCGGCCCGCGCGAAGTGGTGTGCGTCGCTCCGGCGCAGCGTGAGGCGGGAGACGTACAGGACCGCCGCGGCCACGTACGCTGCGAACGCGCCCAGGAACAGGTAGCTCGACAGCTGGATCATCGCTCTTCCCCTTCCATCTCCACATCCCCGGCGCACCGGCCGGGATCGAGCAGGCGGGCCAGTGCGGCTGTCTCCCGTGCGAAGGAGCGCGGGTTGCGGTTCGTCCAGCCCCCCACCACGACCAGGCCGTCCTCGGTGAAGGCCCAGTAGCGCCGGTGTGCGATGTAGAACGCGGCAAACACCCCCGCCGAGATGACGAACAAGCCCACGTAGACCACCGGAATCCCCAGGTCTTTCTTCACCTGGAGCCCGGAGGTGAAGACGGGCTCGACCCGCAGGGTGCTGAACCGGACCGGGGTGGTCTCGTCGAACTCCAACTCCGGGTGCAGGGGAAGGAACCAGGTGGTGTACGGCTCACCCTCGGGTGGTACGACCGCCAGCTTCAGGCCCGGGTTGGCGGGGCGGCTCGAACGGCTGGTGGGCTGCCCCCGGGCGTCGATCGCCAGGTCCGGGTAGTAGGCCTCCACCGTAATCCGGAAGTCGCCGGCGACGTACTCCCGCTCGGGCTGCATGAGGTCGATGGTGAAGCGGCCGACCTCCGTGCCGCCCGCACGGTCGATCACCGCCACCTCGGCCCTGCCGTAGTCAGCGTAGTAGGAGGACTGATAGAGCCCCACCCGGTCGTAGGAGAGGGGCTCGTTGACGGCGATGGTCCCAACCTTCACCACGTTCCCACCGGCGTCGAGCACCCGCACGCGGGTCTGGTAGTTCACCGGCTCGCCGTCGGCCCCGAAGTCCACGGCGAAACCGAGGCTCTCCACGTAGAAGTCGGTGCCGGGCACCCGCACGACCTCGCCGTCCCGCAGCCAGATGTACTCCTCGAGGTAGGCGCCGGGCAGGGTGCGGATGCCGGCTCCCACCAGCAGCAGGATCAGGCCGATGTGGGTGATGTAGGGGCCCCAGCGGCCCATGCGGCCCTTGTCGGCGTAAAGCCGGCCGCCCTGCTCGATCACCCGGTAGCGGCGCGCCCGCAGGGCCGCGGCCAGGTCTGCGTACGGCGAATCCCCCCGGGCGGCAGGCGCGGTGAACCGGTACTTCAGCCCCCGCACGAACTCCGTGGCCGGAGCCGGGTTCGGCCGCTGCACCGCCCGCCACAGGGGGACGAAGCGCTCCAGTGAACAGATGACCAGCGACGCGGCGATGAGGAAGAGCAGCGTCTGGTACCACCAAGAGGAGTACAGGTGCGTCACGCCCGTGCGCAGCAACAGGGCGCCCAGCACGGGGCCGTACTCCTGCGGGTAGAACTGCTCCGGGGGCAGGGCGGAGGCGTACTGCCCCTCCTGCGGGATCAGGGTGCCGGCAATGGAGGCCGCCGCCACGAGGAAGATGAGCACCGTGGCCACGCGCACGGAGGAGAAGAAGTCCCACGTGCGGTCCAGAAGATCCTTGTCCGGCCTCACGCCCTGCTCGTCCACGGCTCACCCCTCCTGGAGGATCAGCTTGAGGGCCTCGTCGACCTGTGCCTCGTCCAGAGCGCCCGTCCACTTGGCCCGGATGACGCCCTCCCGGTCGAGGAAGAACGAGGTGGGCAGCGGCACGATCTGGTAGAGCTGGCTCACGTTTCCGCCCCGGTCCACCAGAATGGGGAAGGTGAGCCCCAGCTGCTCACGAAACCGCGTGATCGCCAGGTCGCTCTCATCCAGGTTGACGGCCAGCACAAGGAGGCCGCGATCGCGGTGGGTCTCGTAGGCCGCCTGCAGCACCGGCATTTCGGCCCTGCAGTACGTGCACCAGGTGGCGAAGAAGTTGAGCACGACCGCCCGTCCGCGCAGATCGGAGAGCCGGTAGGTCTCACCCTCCACCGTGTTCAGTTCGAAGTCCGGTGCCACGCAGCCCACTGCCGCGCCGTCGGCGCCGCGGGGGCTGGGCCGGAGGAGCAGGAAGCCGAACCAGAGCGCGGCGAGCAGCAGCGTGACCGCCGCTGTGATCCGCTTGTACGTGGGGTACCGCTTCACTGCCCTTCTCCTCCCTCTGAACCCCGGGGACACCCGCGTCCGGGACGGACCCAACCGATAGCCTGTACTTACTACGTTAGCAGGACCTGAAGCCCACCGGCTATGGCTTCTGCGATGTATTAACATTTTAGACGCACGGCAATTTCGGGCAGCCCCAAAGGGCCTACCGACGGCCCGAACTGCCCTCTGTGCGCAGACGAAGGGCCCGACCGCGTGTCTCCAGATGCGGTCGGGCCCCCCAGCTGAGGGCGCAGCGCACACCTCCATCCCACCCGGACGCCCCTTGCGGAGGCCGCCATTCGTGGCCGCTGCGGCCGGCGTGTGCGGCGACGGCCCTCTATGGTACAATCAGGTGCGGCCGGGCGGGCCTGCCGGTGCCGCGCACAAACGCAGCAGCAGTGCGTGGCAACGCAGGCAGGCCCTCACCCGGGCGACTTCGTCATCGATCAGCGGGAGGGTGCGAACATTGGCGTGGGTCTACCTGATCGTGGCGGGCCTGATGGAGGTCGGCTGGGCCACGGCGATGAAGTACTCGGCCGGCTTCACCCGCCTCTGGCCGACCGTCTGGACCATCGTGCTGAGCCTGGCCAGCTTCGCCCTGCTCAGCCAGGCGATGAAGTCCCTGCCCCTGGGCACCGCCTACGGCGTCTGGACCGGCATCGGCGCCGTGGGCTCGGCGCTGATGGGCATCCTGGTGCTCGGCGAGCCGCGCGATGCGGTGCGCCTGGTCTGCATCGCCATGATCCTGGCGGGCATCGTCGGGTTGAAGGTGACCTCCAGGGCCTGATTACGGCACGGAACACGCGCGGCCCCTCAGGGCAGCGCCTCCACCACCGCGGCGATGCCCTGGCCGCCGCCGATGCAGAGCGTGGCCAGGCCGTAACGGCCGCCCCGGCGGCGCAGCTCGAGCAGCAGGGTGAGCAGAAGGCGCGCCCCGCTGGCGCCCACCGGATGGCCGAGGGCGATGGCCCCGCCGTTGACGTTGGTGCGCTCGCGCGGAAGGTCCAGCTCTCGCTCCACCGCCAGATACTGCGCGGCGAAGGCCTCGTTCACCTCCACCAGGTCCATGTCGGCGAGCGTGAGCCCGGCCCGTTCGAGGGCCTTGCGGCTGGCCGGCACGGGCCCGATTCCCATATAGTGTGGGTCGACGCCGGCCACCGCCCAGCTGACCAGCCGCCCCAGGGGCTTCCAGCCCTCGGCTGCCGCCCGGCGTGCGGAGGCCAGCACCAGCATCGCGGCGCCGTCGTTGATGCCGCTGGCGTTGCCGGCCGTGACGGTGCCACCCTCCTTGAACCGGGCCGGCAGGCGGGCGAGGGCCTCGTAGGTGGTGTCGGGCCGGGGATGTTCGTCCTGCTCCAGCCGGCGCCCCTCGCCGCGGCGGGCAGGCAGCGCCACCGGCACAATCTCCTCGGCCAGCCGCTCCCGTGCGGCTGCCGCGCGCTGCTGAGACAGAAGCGCGAACCGATCCTGATCCTCCCGGGTGATGCCGTAACGCTCGGCGAGGTTCTCGGCGGTGATGGCCATGCCACAACCGCAGTAGGTGTCGGTGAGCGCCTCCCACAGGGCATCGCCCAGTTCGGGGGTGCCGATGCCGGGGCCGAACCGGTTGCGCAGCACGTACGGCGCCTGGCTCATCGACTCGGCGCCCCCCACCAGCGCCACGGAGGCCTCGCCGGCCCGAATGGTCTGGGCCGCCGAGACGGCGGACTGCAGGCCGGAGCCGCAGAGCCGGTTGACGGTGAGCGCCGGGGTCTCCACCGGGATGCCGGCGTGCAGGGCGATGTGACGGGCGAGGTACGGTGCGTCCTTGCCGGTGTGGATCACGTTCCCCACCACCACCTCGTCCACGGCCCCGGCCGGGACCCCCGTCCGCTCCAGTGCGGCCTTCGCCGCCACCACCCCCAGGTCGACGGCCGAGACCTCCCGCAGCGAGCCGCCGAAGCTGCCGAAGGGCGTGCGGGCGCCCCCCAGGATCACCACTTCCTCCATCTGCGATAACCCCCCACTCGATTCGATTCTGTATTCAGCCTGGTCTATCTTCTCTGTGACCTTCGGCTATCCCTTGCCGTTTCACCTGATCCTTCCGAATTACTTCTAAAGACCCATTATCTCCCTGCAGGAATTTAGCCGAATCAGGTGAATAACGAGTATATGGAGAGAAGTAGGGACTGCCCGTTCAGGCCCCTCAAGGCCTTGAATAACAACGTCCTGCTGGCATACGATCCGGCCTCGGACCAGGAGGTCGTGCTGGTGGGACGGGGGCTGGGGTTCCAGGCTTCGGGCCCACTGAGCCGAAGCGATCCCCGCATCGAGAAGGTCTTCCGGCTGGATGAGAGCCGCAACCGCAGGCAGTTTCTCCGCCTGACGGAGACCCTCTCGGGCGACGTGATCGGCGTGGCGGAGGAGATCCTCCACCTGGCCGCGGGCCGGTTCGGCCCCCCGGGCGAGGAGGCGCACCTGACGCTGGCGGAGCACCTGGCCGCCACGCTGGACCGGGTCCGGCAGGGAATGCCGATTCCCAACCCGTTCCTGGCGCAGATTCAACTCCTCTACCCGGAGGAGTATGAGCTGGCCGGTCAGGCCGTGCAGATGATCGCGGACCGGCTGGGGGTCCGGCTGCCGGAGGAGGAGCAGGGGCTCCTGGCGCTCCACCTTCTGGGGATGCGCCGCAGGGAGCCACCCAAGCTGGTGGCCCGGCACCAGGCGGTGATCCGGGAGTCGGCCCAGTTCCTGGCCGACGAGGCGGGCATCTCCTGGTCGGACGACGACCCGCGCCTTGCCCGCGTGCTCCTGCACCTCCGGCTCGCGGTGGAGTTGATCGTCTCAGGGAAGGGCGAGGCAAACCCGCTTCTGGACCGCATCCGCAGCGAGTACCCGGACGCGTTCGCCCGGGCCCGTCGGCTGGGCGACTATATGGCGGAGCGGCTGGACCGGCCCGTGAGCGACGACGAAGTCGGGTACCTGGCCCTGCACCTCCTGCGCCTCAAGAACCTAACTTAATCATCGTTTGCGCTGGCGTGTCACCGCCGTGCTCAGGTGGGCATGAGCCAGCCAGAGAAGGTCCGGCACCTCTGTGGGGGCTGGGCGGTCTCTGGCTGGCTTTCTGTTTGAGGCGGGTGCCGGCGGCGCCAGGAAAGGAGGGTAGCGCAAGCGCCGCCGGCCCGATTCCGAGCTCACCTACCAGTCCTATTAATGAAGGAGGTCGATAGGATGCTCGCACAGCTCCAGAAGATCGGCAAGGGGCTCATGACGCCCGTTGCGGTCCTCCCCGCAGCCGGCCTGCTCCTGCGCTTCGGCCAGCCCGACGTGCTGGACTGGCCCTGGATGGCCGAGGCCGGTAACGCCATTTTCAACAACCTGGCCTTGCTCTTTGCGGTGGGTCTTGCCGTCAGCCTTGCCAAGGATGCCGGCGTGGCCGGGCTGTCCGGCGTCGTGGCCTACTTCGTGATCACCGAGGTCGCCACCACCATCAACAGCGAGATCAACATGGGCGTGCTGGCCGGCATCATCGCCGGTATCCTGGCGGCCAGCATGTACAACCGCTTCAAGGACACCAAGCTGCCCGACTACCTCGGCTTCTTCGGCGGCAGGCGCTTCGTCCCCATCGTCACGGCAGGTGCCGCAACCGTCCTCGGCCTGATCTTCGGCTTCATCTGGCCGCCGATCCAGCACGGCATCGGAGCCATCGGCAACTGGTTGGTGGCCGCCGGTGCGGTGGGCGTAGGCGTCTTCGGCCTGCTGAACCGGTTGCTCATCCCGCTGGGCCTGCACCACGTGATCAACAGCCTGGTCTGGTTCGTCTTCGGCGAGTTCCCGAAGGCCGACGGCACCATCGCCACCGGCGACCTGAACCGGTTCTTCGCAGGTGACCCGAGCGCCGGCTTCTTCATGGCGGGTTGGTTCCCGATCATGATGTTCGGCCTCGTCGGTGCCGCCCTGGCCATTACGCACGCGGCCCGGCCGGAGCACCGCAAGCGGGTGGGCGGCATCATGCTCTCCGCCGCCTTCACGTCGTTCCTCACCGGCATCACCGAACCCATCGAGTTTGCCTTCATGTTCGTCGCTCCGCTGCTCTACGTGATCCACGCCGTGCTGTCCGGCATCTCCATGGCAATCGCCCAGCTTCTGGACATCCACCACGGCTTCACGTTCTCGGCGGGGTTGATCGACTACGTCCTCAACTACGGCATTGCCTCAGACAACGCCTGGCTGTTGATCCCCATCGGCCTGGTCTTCGGCGTGGTCTACTACGTGGTCTTCCGCTGGGTCATCGTGAAGTTCAACATCGCAACCCCCGGCCGGGAGCCCGAGGAGAGCGCCGAGGCTGCCGACTAGATGACTGCCTCAACGAGGAGGAATGCGTGTGGACGACAGGACGAAGGCCCAGGAGATTCTCGCCGCCCTGGGCGGCAAGGAGAACCTCGTCGAACTGGAATCGTGCATCACCCGCCTGCGGCTGGTGGTGAAGAACCCCGGCGCCGTGGATGAGAAGCGGCTGAAGGCGCTGGGGGCCGTCGGCGTCATGAAGGCCGGTCAGGTCGTGCAGGTGGTGCTGGGCACCTCCGCCGAACGCATCGAGCAGATCATGAAGGATATGATCTAGATGAGCATGGTCACCCTGCTGGCCCCCATCACCGGCACCGTCGTCCCCCTGGACGAGGTGCCCGACCCGGTGTTCTCGGGCCGGCTGCTGGGCGACGGCCTGGCCATCGATCCCACGGGTGACCTGGTGGTGGCGCCGGTGGCCGGCGAGGTGGCAGCCCTCTTTCCCACGGGCCACGCGCTGGCCATCCGGACCGCCGCGGGCACTGAGATTCTGCTGCACCTCGGGCTCGACAGCAGCAAGGCGAAGGGCGTCTTCCGCCCCCTCGTGGCGCAGGGCGATCGGGTGCAGGCGGGCCAGCCACTGGTCCGCGTGGACCTGGCGGAGTTCCGGCGGCAGGCTCGCTCGCCCCTGAGCCCGGTGCTGATCCTGGACCCCGGGGAACACCTCCGGGTCGAGGTGGTCGCCAGCGGCCCGGTGGTGGCCGGTCAGGACGCCGTCTGCCGCCTGCTGGAAAGGAGGGAAGACGATGCGACTGCTTGACCTTCCTCCCTCGCGGCTGACAGAGCTCGGGCGCGCAGAACTGCTGGAAGGCATTAGGCTCTCGGAAGGCCGGCTGGTGGTGGCCGAGACGGTGGTGACCGCCCCGCCCCTGGTGGACGGGATCACCAACGCCGAACTGGTCGCCGCCTTCGGTGCCGACCTCGTGCTGCTCAACTGCTATGACTGCGAACGCCCCACCATCGCGGGACTGCCGGAGGGGGCGGGACAGACCTGCCGGGACGTGAAGGCACTGGTGGGCCGGCCGGTGGGGGTGAACCTGGAGCCCAGTGACCGTGTCCCGCCCGGCCGTCGGGCCACCCCGGCGAACGCCGTGCGGGCGGTGGAGCAGGGCGCCGACTTCATCTGCCTGACGGGCAATCCGAACACCCTGGTGACCAACGAAGGCATCCTGGAGAGCCTCCGGCTCATCAAGGCGGCCGTAGGGGACAGGGCCTTCCTGATCGCCGGCCGCATGCATGCGGCGGGGGTCGGCCTTTCCGGCTGCAGGGGCCTGATCACGCCGGAGGAGGCCGAGGCGTTCGTGGAAGCCGGCGCCGACGTGCTGCTGGTGCCCGCCCCGGGAACAGTGCCGGGCGCCATGGTGGAAGCGGTGAGCGCGTGCGTTCAGGCGGCTCACCGCAGGGGGGCGCTGGCGATGTCGGCTATCGGCACCTCCCAGGAGGGCGCCGACGAGGCCACTGTCCGGCAGCTGGCCCTGAACGCGAAGATGGCGGGAGTCGACCTGCATCACCTGGGCGACGCCGGCTACTTCGGCGTGGCAGTGCCCGAGAACATCCTGGCGTACTGCGTGGCCGTGAAGGGCAGGCGGCACACCTACCGGCGCATGGCGATGTCGCTCACGGGGTTGCGTGCTGGGGCGGACCGGCGGGGGGCGGCACCGGCCGCCCCCGGTTCGCTATAGCGTCTCGCGCCGCACCTTGTCGCCCTCGCAGGTGAGCCGCACCGGCTTCCCCTCCACCCTCGTCTCCAGGTGCACCGGCCGGCCCCACAGCTGGTAGACGTACTGCAGCGTGCGCTCGGCGTAGGGCAGGTCGAGGTCGCGGCCGTCGTGCTGGTGGCGCAGGTAGAGCTCGCGGCGCCCCTTGTAGTCGCCGTCCTCCACCACGATGTAGGGATGGCCGAAGTTGGTCATGGCGTCGCAGAGGGCGTCGCGCACCCGCTCCCAGTTCTTGTCGGTGATCTTCCACTCCTCGTCCTGGAACTCGTACACGAAAAGGTCGAGGTCCTTCACCAGTTCTTCGGTGAGGTAGGTGCGAAGGAAGGAGACGTCATTCTCCATCTCCCGCACCGCGAAGATCTTCTCCCGGCCGAAGCGCTTCTCGATGTCCTCGAAGACTTTTAGCCCTACGTAGTATGGGTTGATCCGGGCGTGTCCCGGCGTGCAGACCGCCGCGTGCAGCCGGCCGAACTCCACGAACTCCTCGTCGGTGAGGTCCAGTTCCCGCATGATGCGCATGTGCCAGAAGGAGGCCCAGCCCTCGTTCATGATCTTGGTCATCATCTGGGGCACGAAGTAGAGCGACTCCTCCCGCACGATGGCGATAATGTCCCGCTGCCAGTCCTCCAGGTGGTCGGCGTGCTCCAGGAGGAAGAGCAGCAGGTCCTTCTCGGGCTCGGGGGGGACCTTCCGGCGCTGCGGCTTCGCCGCCCGGGCGCCGGTTTTCTTTTCCTCCGCCCGCTCCTGCCGGGGGAAGAGGTCGGCGTAGGGCCCGTCGCCGGGGCGGACGGGGGGCTCCTCCCGGGGGTCCGGCTGCTCCCGGCGGGGGAAGGGGTCGATGTGGTCGGAGATGGAGAGCACGGCATCCAGGAAGCGCTCCACCTCCAGGTTCCCCTCCTCGATGCCGTACTGGCGGATGCGCCGGGCGTTCTGGCTGACGGTCTCGAGCATCCGCCGGTTGGTGGGCGCAAACCAGATGTTGTTCTTGAAGAAGTCGGTGTGGCCGAACACGTGGGCCACCACGAACTTGTTCTGCAGCAAGGAGTTGGTTTCCAGCAGGAAGGCGTAGCTGGGGTTGGCGTTGATCACCAGCTCGTAGATCTTGCTGAGGCCGTAGTCGTAGGAGGACTTCATGGTGTAGTACGCCTTGCCGTGGGTCCAGTGGCTGAACCGGCCGGGCAGCAGGTAGGCGCCGAACTCGTAGAGGATGGTCGCAGGCACGATCTCAAAGTGGGTGGGGAACGGATCCAGGCCCAGCCGTCGCGCCGTCTCCCAGATCTCCCCGATCGCTTCCTCCAGGACCGGCAGGTCACGGTCTTCCATGGGGCTGTCTCCTCCCTCCCGATGGGGTTCCTACATTCTATGCCCCGTCAGGGTGGGAAGTACGGGAGTTTCATGCCGCGCACACATGCCAACGCCCGGGCTGCACATCAGCCCGGGCGTTGCTGCGTATCTGACTACAAAGGAGAACCGCACTGATCGCAGAATTTGGCGTCCTCGTCGTTCAGTGCCCGGCAGCTGGGGCAGCGCACCTTCACGACTGTCTGCAGTTCCAACGAACTCTCAGGTGCGGAGTCCCGGACCTCCTCAAGGGCATCCTTCACAAGGCCGCCCGCCGCGCGGGCCCAGGGGCTGAGGTCCTCGCGGGCCTTCTCGGGGTCGAGAACCAACCCGGAGCCGGCGGGTCCCTTCAGGCCCACGTTCATCATGAAGGCGCCGATCACCATCAGCACCATGCCCCCGATGCCGCGCGCCATCATGCCCCGCATATCGGCGAGCGGGTCGGCGAAAGGGTCAGCGAAGGGATTCGAAGAGAAGGAAGATGGGAGAATGAAGAAGTTCGAAAGGAAAAGCAGCCCACCCATGGCTATGACAGCCATGCCGCCGTAGTAGACCGCCCTCCGCTCCGGTGAGATCTCTGGCTTCCGCATCTGGCCGCACCACCCCTGCTCCCAAGAAAGTACGTGTCCGACTCTATGACTGGCGACACTGTCCTTCGGGTTCGCACACGCCGGCGGCAGTTCATGGCGTGCGGCCGGCTGACGGTCCATGCGGACCGCCCAGCGCTGCAGCAGCGTTGGGCGTCACGTGTCCGGCGGGCCACAGGTGTGGCCACCGCCGCACGAGAAGTGGGCCCGGGGCGGTGGGGGCTCTGTGCGCGGTGCGCCATCATCGTTACGTCGATGGTGGCGCAACACTTTTTTCTTTCTGCTCGTTATTATCTATGGGAGAAGGAGAGTGATCGCCGTGCACAGATGGCGCGTCGGGCGAGTGCTGCTGAGCCTGCTTGTCGTCCTGCCGCTCGCCACGCCGGCCACCGCAGGGGCCACTGGTGGCATCCCCGAGGTTCATCGCCTCGCGGAGGCCGTCACCCAGGCCATGGCTGACTTCCCCGGCGAGTACAGTGTGGCCGTGGAGGATCTCACGACGGGAGCACAGTGGCTCCTGAACGCCGACCGGCGCTACCACCCCGCCAGCACCCTGAAACTGCCCGTCGCACTCTACGCCCTGGAGCAGTACCGGGCGGGCGAGATCGGCTGGGAAGACCTCATCGAGTACACCGAGCGCGACGTCGAGCCGCCGGTCGGCCCCTTCGAAACGGCCGCCTTCGGCAATCGCTTTCCCGTCGGCGACCTGGTCGGCTGGTCCCTCTCCAACAGCAACAACATCGCTGTAAACATGCTGGGGCGGCACCTGGGGTGGGGGAACATCGAGCTGTGGACGGCCAGCATCGGCGGGCGTCTGACCCACGAGGAAAGGCTGCCGCGCGCTAGCGCCCTCGACGTGCTGCACTGGTGGGGCCACCTCCACCGCCTCGCCCAGGAAGACCCGGAAGTCGCCGAGCTGGTCGTCCAGCCCCTGAGGGACGTGACGTACCGGGGGCGCATTTCCGCCGGCCTGCCAGAGGGCGTACCCCACCTGCACAAGTACGGCTCCTATGACGGCAACTACCATGACTCCGGCATCGTCTACGGAGACCGCCCCTTCATTCTGGTGGTGATGACGGACGGGGCGCCGCTGGCTGAGGCCGACGCTGCCATCGCCCGGGTCACCGCGGCCGTCTACCAGGTGCTGACCGAGTCCCCTGGGACGAACCCCGAACCGGTACAGGTGGTCAAGGCGCTGCTCGACGAGGTTGGACCGGTGCCGTACTAGTCCCGGCTCATCCAACCCGCACGCATCACAAGGGCGCCTCCTGCAGCCGCTAGGCGGCATGCGGGAGGCGCCTGCATACTGACGAGCCAGTGCACCGCCCTAGGAGCTTGACCAGGTAATCGAGTGCGGCGTCCCAGGTCAGGGGTTCGCACTGGGCCTGCTGGACCGGTTCGGAGCCGGGCGGGTCTGACGGACTGGATGCCGGTTCCGGCGACGCGGAGTCGGATGGGCGCTCCAGAAGGGAGGCGTCAGATGGCAGCTCCTGCACCGGGACATCTGACGGCGACTCGGAAACCGGATCGTCGGTCACCGTGCTGGTCGCCGTCGGCGCCGGGGCGGGGCCCGGCTGCGGCGTGGTTGGGAGCGCACCCGCGCAGCCGGTGAGCAGGAGTGGCACGAGGATCAACCCCACCATCCTGGTTGCCGTACCACTATTCATGCACATAGTAGATGACAGCCCCCATTCTCTGCCTCCCGAAACCATCTTTGAGGTAGCCGCGGTTCATGTTCGTTTCGCCGGCCTGAGCGATTGCTGGCCCTCTCTCGGGGTCGTAAGGTTCGTCGCTGGGAATCACCATGGCCACATGCCCAATACCACCAGGGTTGTAGAACACTGCTACGACTGGCTTTCCCTCGTTGGCCCATTCCTGGGCTAACCGACCCGCGTCAACCGGTCTCCTCGCACTGGCCAGTTCCTTGGCCTTATCGGTCTTATCGACAGGGATCCAGCCATTGGAGGCACCATACTGTGCCAACCAGACTGCCGTGAGGTTGGCGTCCAACTCTTGGCCGTCCGGGCCTGGTATAGCTTTTTTGGACCAGTCCCGCTTCTCTACCCAGTGGGGAATCTCAGCCCCATGGGCCCGGGTGACGTCCCAGACGAAGATGTTACAGTAGGGTGTTCTGATCGCGCACGCGCCCAGGCATTCACCTGCGTCATCATGTCCTTATCGCCGAACTGCCGCCCCCGTTCGGTGGTGGCCAGTGCGAGATCCCGACCGAACATCGTGTTGTCCTCCCACACCATAATACTCTGTTTAATGTGTCGAATTTCACAGTTCTCCCCTATCGCTCGTTTCTCCTGCTCCTTCGAGACAGGCCCGCAAGCAGACAAAGGCCCCCGGGGCAACCATCCGCCCCGGGGGCCCGCTCATGTGGCCATGCATCACTTGTCCAGAACGATGGAGAGGTACTTGTACTCGAGGTAATCCTCCAGCCCGTGGCGCCCGCCCTCGCGGCCCTGGCCGCTCTCCTTGATGCCGCCGAAGGGCGCCTGGGGAACCGCCAGGAGGGAGTCGTTCACCGCGACCATGCCGTACTCCAGCGCCTCGCTCACCCGCACCGTCCGGCCGAGGTTGCGCGTGAAGATGTAGGCGGCCAGGCCGTACGGGGTGTCGTTGGCCCGCCGGATCACCTCCTCCTCGGTGCGGAACGGGATGATCGGGGCCACGGGGCCGAACGTCTCCTCCCGCATGATCTTCATGTCATCCGTGACCTGGTCGAGCAGCGTGGGGGCATAGAAGAAGCCGCGGTCGAACTTCTCGCCGGTCAGCCGGTGCCCGCCGGTGAGCACCCGGGCCCCCTTGCCGCGGGCATCGCTGACGTGCTCTTCTACTTTTATAAATGCGGCCTCGTCGATCAGCGGCCCCACGGCGGTGCCCTCCTCCAGCCCGTACCCAACCCGCAGACCGCGCACCGCCTCCACGAACCGGCGGGTAAACTCCGCCGCCACCGACTCCTGCACGAAGATCCGGTTGGCGCAGATGCAGGTCTGCCCGGCGTTCCGGAACTTGCTGGTGATGGCCCCCTGCACGGCCGCGTCCAGGTCGGCGTCGTCGAAGACGATGAACGGCGCGTGGCCGCCCAGCTCCATGCTGAAGCGCTTCATCCGCGCAGCCGCTCCCTGCGCCAGGTACTTGCCCACCTCGGTGGAGCCGGTAAACGAAATCTTCCGCACCAGCCGGTTCTCCAGAAACTCCTGCCCCACGGCCGCCGGGTCGCGGGTGGTGACGATGTTGACCACGCCCGCCGGCAGGCCGGCCTCCTGGATGATCTCGGCCAGGAGGAGGGCGCTCAGCGGGGTCTGCTCGGCCGGCTTCAGGACCACCGTGCAGCCGGCCGCCAGGGCCGGGGCGATCTTCCGGGTGATCATGGACGACGGGAAGTTCCAGGGCGTGATGGCCGCGACCACGCCCACCGGCTGGCGCAGCACCACGATGCGGGTTCGCCGGGAGGAGGCGGGGATGACCTCGCCGTAGACGCGCCGGGTCTCCTCGGCGTACCAGTTCAGGTACTCCGCCCCGTTGATCACCTCGGCCTTCGCCTCGGGCAGCGGCTTGCCGTTCTCTTCCGTGAGCACGCGGGCGAGTCGGTCGACGTTCTGCATGATGCCGTCGTAGACCTTGCGCATGTAACGGGCCCGCACGTGGGCGGGCAGCGAGGACCACTCCGCAAAGGCGGCGTGGGCAGCCTCAATGGCGGCGCGAGCATCCTCCGCACCGGCATCGGGAACGGTGGCCACCACCTCGCCGGTGGCAGGGTTGGTCACGGCGAACCGTGCGCCGCTCGCCGCCTCCCGCCACTGGCCGCCGATGAAAAGCTGATAGGACTGTGCGGACACCAGCGATCCCCCCAGAACCTGCATTTTCCAAACCCATGATGCGGCCTGGGTTGCGGGGTTGTCAACGGCGGTGGCGTCCGGATCCGGGAGGCGGGTCGGGTGCTTGGCCCGCATGGCGGTTGGCGCGGCTCACTTGCCCTCCGGCGGCCTCGACCACCATGGCGATGCCCTGCCCGACCCCGATGCACATGGTGGCGAGTCCATACCGGCTGCCGCGGCGGACCATCTCATGTACCAGCGTCGTCAGAATGCGGGCCCCGGTGCACCCCAGCGGGTGTCCGAGCGCGATCGCCCCGCCGTTCACGTTCACCCGGACCGGGTCCAGGCCGAGGGCGCGGATGCAGGCCACGGCCTGCGCCGCAAAGGCTTCGTTCAACTCCACGAGGTCGAGCTGGTCGACCGTGAGGCCAGCCCGCTCCAGCGCCTTCCGCGTGGCGGGGACAGGGCCCATGCCCATGATCGACGGGTCGACTCCGGCCACGGCCGTGGCAACGATGCGGGCCATGGGGGTCAGCCCGAGGGCCCTGGCCCGCTCAGCCGACATCACCAGGAGCGCGGCCGCGCCGTCGTTGATCCCGCTGGAGTTGCCGGCTGTCACGGTCCCGCCCTTCCGGAAGGCCGGCGGCAGCCGCACCAACTGCTCCAGCGTCGTGTCCGGGCGCGGGTGCTCGTCCGTGGTGACGAGCCGGGTCTCGCCGCGTCCGGCGGGAACCGGAACCGGGACCAGTTCCGCGTCGAACCGGCCTTCCCGCATCGCGGCGGCACAGCGCCTCTGGCTCTCCAGGGCGAACCGGTCCTGGTCCTCGCGGGAGATCTGCCACTGCTCCGCCACCCGCTCCGCCGTCTCGCCGAGGCTGATGGGCGGATACGCCTCGGCGAGGCGGGGGTTCACGAACCGCCAGCCGAGGGTGGTGTCGTATATCTCCACCTGGCGCGCCCAGGGAGCGGCCGCCTTGGCCATCACGAAGGGCGCACGTGTCATCGACTCGGTTCCGCCGGCGATGAAGACCTCACCCTCGCCGCTCCAGATGGCCCGGGCCGCCTGGGCCACCGCCTCGAGGCCTGAGCCGCAGAGGCGGTTCACCGTGACCCCGGGAACGGTCACGGGCAGCCCGGCCAGAAGCACGGCCATGCGGGCGACGTTCCGGTTGTCCTCCCCGGCCTGGTTGGCGCAGCCGAGGTAGACATCGTCAATCGACTCCGGTGGGACAGCCGGGTTTCGCTCCAGCAGCGCCCGGATCACGGTCGCCGCCAGGTCGTCCGGGCGGACGTCCCTGAGGGCCCCGCCGTACCGACCGATGGGCGTACGGACCGCATCGACAATCACTGCTTCTGCCGGGCGCCCGCGCGACACGGCCAGCCCATCCCTCAGGGCAGCCACTGCCCGGCCACCTGCCACCCGGCGATGCGCCACGTGCCCCCCACGGGCACGAAGCGCCAGGTCAACGTGGAGGCCTGTCCGGTGAAGTTGCTCACGTAATCCATCCGCACCAGGGTCCCCTCCCCGTCCGGTTCCACCGAAAGGCGAATCGCGTCGGGGAACCAGTCCTCTGCCTTGAGGTTCACCGGGGCGCCCGCCACCCACTCCCGATAGTGGGCGGCCGCCCGGCCGGTGGTCAGCAGTTCCGCCCGCTCATACAGGTCGGCGTTCCAGAAGCGCGTCAGCAGTTCCCGGGCCGTCGCCTCGTCGAGAGGAGGAGGCGGCGGCGCACTCGCGTCGGGGGCGGGGTAGTACGAGGCCAACTCGATCTCCGTCACCAGCCCGCGCGGGCCAAACCGCACCGTCAGCGCCGCATGGGACGAGGGGCTCAGGTACCGCCACTCCGCCCCGTCCGCGGCGATTGCCTGCGGCGCCCCGAGCCGGGCGACCACCTCAGCCGCGCACTGCCCCACCGCCACGCCGGCGCCGGCTTCGCCGCTGGCCGTCACCAGGCGGTGCGCCTGCGCCTGCAGGTGCGCCGCGTAGGGGAAGTGGGCCCACACCGCACCATTCCCAAAGACGTAGGTGCGGTCGTCGAAGCTGCTGCCTGGCCCCAACAAGGTCTCTAGTTCCTCCAGCCGGCTGCGGAGGGGTGCTCCCGCCACGGTCAGCTCCGCCGCCTCCGGCTCCCAGACCCGCCCGGGGTCGGGCTCCACCGCACCCCCGACCTGTGCGGGCGGGGTGAAGCGGAGTGCCAGGCGGTCCGAGAGCGCCCAGTCTTCCCCGCGGATACTCAGCACTTCTGCCGTGCCTGTGTCGCCACTGGGCTGCCCGGCCAGCGGAACCGTCACCACGAAACTCCCCCAGTCGCCGCGGCCGCCGCCCGCCTCCGCCTGCACCTCGCCCAGGAGCGCACCGCCCCCGTCGCGCACCCGCACCAGCAGCACGTTCTCGTTCACCATGGCGAACCCGCTCACGACCACCCGGCCCGTGCAGGCCTGGTCGTGCAGCGCGGAGGCCAACCGGACGCCGGCCTCGGGCAGGGGAACCGGCGGAAGACTATGCGGATTGCGCACCGCCGGCAACCACGGGCTGCCCGGCTCGGGCCCCTGGACGACCCGGGGCGGCTCACCGCCGGCAGCATCCGCCGCCAGTACGGCCACTCCGGGCGCCCCCTTCTGCCCTTCCGTGATGCGGTACCCGACCTCCACCGCCCCTTCTCGCCGTGCGAGGCGGGTGATCGTCAGGGCGCCGGCCGTCCCGGGTGCGGCGACGAGATAGGTCTTCCCCTCCTCGAATAGGGTCACCAGCCCGCCGTGCTCCTGGATGGCGGCGACCCATGCGCACACGGCCTCCGGAAGCGGCTGGTTCGCCATCACCGGCGTGAGGCCCGTCACCCCGCCGGCGATGTTCAGAGGCGGCGCGGTGCAGTCGGAAGTCTGATCCGGGCGGGCGCCTCCCTGATTTTCCTGTGCCGGCTCCTGCGCCGAGACCGGTGCCGTTTCTTCCACGCTTTCCGGTGCTGGCTCCTGCGGCGGCGCCCATGCGGCACATCCAGCCGTGAGCACCGCCAGGAGCAGTGCCGTCGTCCACTGCTTCACGCTTCGACACATAACCGCAACACCTCAGCAGACGAACATGCGTCCGTCGCTCCGAGACTCGCCCGCCGGCCTCCACGAGCCGGGCCGGCCCTCGTAAGGACCACGGCCCGCCGCCCACGGTGCCCGCCCTCTTGGACGGACCGGCACTTGCGCTGCCGCGGCCGTGCGCGGCGGCCCGCCTACCGGAGCTTCGCGTACTCCTCCCGCACCATCTCCATGAACCGGTCCCAGGGGAAGTTGCGGGGTTCGTTGTACTTGCCCGACTTATTCAGGAAGTCTCCGTGCCCGACGACGGTACTCCTGGTGAGATCCACGAACGGCTTGCCGTCAGGGTTCAGCACGAGGTTGCCGTTGGCATCGCGCAAGTACTCCCGCGTGGGCTCGAGGCCGTACCGGTGCAGGATGTCCGCCACCAACCTGGCCGCCTGCCGCAACTGCTTCTCCGTGTAAACGAACTCCACGCCCTCCAGGGTCTCCCAGTTGCCGGAGAACGGTGTGCGCAGGTCGTCGTTTTGCAGTTCGATGCCGATGGACCGCCGGTTCATATAGCCCGCGTCCTGAACCCACGGGTTATTCCTCAGCCCTGCCGGAGCAGAGGACTTGTTGATGCCGCCGGCGTGGTAGGCGATGTTTTTCTCGGCCACTGCCCGCGTGATCACGCCATCGTGGTCCACGATGTAGTGCGCCGAAGCCTCCACGTCATTGGACCAGTGGCTGAGGGCAGCTTCCGTGCCGCCGGCGGAGATATGATGGATCACCACGTGGGTGATGTCGCCCCGGGTGCGGTTCGCGACCGTGTAGTTGGCCGGGTGGACCCGATGGGTCTGGTCGACGATCTGGAGGGGCGGCGCTGACTCCGGAGAGCGCTGGGGTTGGGTGACGGAGCGGCCCTCCACCTCTGCCCATCGCTCATAGAAGTAGATGACATCTTCCAGATAGCGCGGGTTGCCGCCCTTGACCACCGACCGGAAGGAGGTCCACTCCTCCTCAGGCCGGCCGGCCGCTCGTGCCGCCTGGATTGCTTTCAGGACGTTGCCCTGCCCGTAGTTGTAGGCCTGTATCCCCTTCCGCACGTCTCCATCGAAGTAATCAATGAAGTATCTGAGAATCTGGGCTCCCTTCCAGATATTCTCCACCGGGTCGAGCAGCGGTTCGGGCGAGGAGTAGCCCCACAGATTCCAGACGATCTGCATCAGACCGGTGTCGCCACTGCCTCCCCTCGCGTCGGGGTGTCCTTTCGACTCGCGGGTGATGACAGCCTTGATGAGCAGCGGGTCCAGGTTGTAGGCGGCTGCGGCTGCCCGGATGACCGAGTCGTACCGGTTCACGCGTTCGATGATTTCCCGGCCCTCTTTCTCCCAGATGTCCGCGACGTTGGGGCTGGGCTCCAGCAGTCTCCCGGCGCCCGGGAAGAGTTCCTCCCGGCTCACTGGACCCTGTGGCCGGAAACGGGCCTCGGCGAGGGCATCCCACTGGGCCACCAGCGCCGGGTCCAGGTGCTCGCGCCAGAAGGCAAGCGCGGCCGTTGCCCGCTCGACCACCGCGATCGAAGAGCGGCTTTCCGCCAGAACCTGGCGCGCGGCCAAGTATTCTTCCTGAAGTCGCTGCTCGAACTGCTCTGCAATCCGTCGGCCCGGGCGGCTGGCAACCGCAACCGGTAGGGCTGCCAACAGGCTCTCTGCCTCTGCCAGCGCCGCGCGGTCGCAGTTCAACAGTGCCCTCCAGTATGCCTCGTAGGCTTGCCCAAACTCAGCCAGCACGGCCCCCTTCTCACGGTCCAGATGCCAGCTGTTGTCAGACCGCCAAAGCACCTCTGCCCCGGGGTCGCGCACCACCAGGAGTGCCCTGACCTCGGCCCCCTGCTGCTCCCAGCGCTCCGTGGGCTGACCCTGGAAGTATGCCTGCCACCAACCTTGCTTCGCCCGGTACAGCATGGCGTAGGCATCGTGCAGGCTCACCGCCTCAGCCTGGATCGCCTCCACCAGCACGCCGAAGACCGGGTCTTGCAGGTTCGCATCCCTGAAATCCCGCAGGGGCTGGTAGAACTCGGCATCCCAGCGATTGGCGGCCTCCTCGCCGTCCTTGATGACGCGGTGCCAATACTCCGCCTTGCCCTTCAGGAAGTTCTCGCGGAAGGTGAGAACGGCATCGACCCGGCTGGCCTGTTCTCCAAACACCGACGCGAGTTTCTCCTGCATCCACCCCTCGCCGAGCACCTCGTCAAAACGATCCAGCCGGGCGAGGTGCTCCTGCACTTGCGGGACCGTGGCCATGCCGGTCTCCAGTTCTTCGCGCAGGAGGGTGAGCTCGGCGATGGCCTGCTTCTCCACCAGGCGCAGGATGGAGTCCCGCACGCCGAAGGGATCCGCCGGGGGTGGCCCGGGCGGCAGCGGCTGGCCCGTCAGGAACGCCTGCCAGTACTCCGCCAGCTTCGCCCACTGCTGCTGCATGGCGACGATGTGCTCCCGGGTCTCGGGTTTCACCTGTTCCCACAGGTGGACATACGGGAGAAATGCCGGATCCGCGCGGAACTGGGGGTCGACCACGTCCAGCCGCCCCTGCTCGGCCAGGCTCCTATACTGCTCGCACTTGAGCTGGACCAAGAGGACGTCGGGGTCGGCCGTGAGCTGGAGGGCCAGTTGGTCCGCCTCACGGCCGGACACCGCCGCGTAGACGCGCACCAGCGTCCGTCCTTCAGGGTTGTCCAGTCCCTGGCTCCGCAGCGCCGCCTTGGCCTCCGGCGAGAAGGCGTCCCCCTCCCCACGCATCTCCTCCCCCAGCATGTTCTTGACATAAGTGAACGCCCAGGCCTGGAGCACGGCCGGGTTCCGTTCCCCCGGCTCGGCACCGCCCAGGCTACCTAGCGTTGCGAGCGCCTCCGCGTTCATACATAAGTCCCTGACCTGAGACATCAAGTAGGATACGGTCAGACCGTCCCGCTGCAGCACCGGGCTCCTGGAACGGTCCATATTCCATCTGCCTCCCCCGACATCAGAGTCTGTCACCCACGCATATCACTCTTTTCCGTCTAAACTCAATATTCAGTCATCTTCGTGCCCGCCCGAATCCCCGCGCCTCCAGTTGCCGCCTTGCGACTGGTCACCACGCCGAACGTTTAGCCGTGAACGGGCCGCCTCCCCCTTACCCTGAATCAGAACACCCCATCGCTCACCCCTGTGCTAGGCCCTACCGTCCCGCAAGGAGCGCCGGAAGGCAGAGGGTCCGGCCGCACCGCCGGACCCTCCGCTTGCGCTATCCCACCGCCATCCCGCCGCGGCTGAACCACTTCTGCAGGGCGGGATAGACGTCCCGTTTTTCCGTAATGGTCACAATCACGAACCGCGGGTCCTTGATCGCCGAGAAAGCGCTCATGAGTGAGCTCGTGTACCCGCCCTCCCGGATCTCGCCGTACCCGAACAGGTTCGAGACCTCCAGCAGCTTGTGCACCAGCTCCACGCAAACCCGGTTGTCGTTGTCGCTCCAGTTGTCCCCGTCAGAGAAATGGAAGGGATAGATGTTCCAACGCTCCGGGTCGTACCGCTCCCGGATGATGTCCAGCGCCAGCCGGTAGGCCGACGAAACCCGCGTGCCTCCGCTTTCGCCCAGCTTGAAGAACGCCTCCTCATCCACTTCCCTGGCCTCGGAATGATGGATGATGAAGACGATCTCCACGTCCTGGTACTTCGTCCGCAGGAACCGGGTCATCCAGAAGAAGAGGCTCCGGGTGATATACTTCTTGAACTCGCCCATTGAGCCGGAGGCGTCCCGCATCGCGATGACCACCGCGTTGCTGCTGGGGCGCATCTCCTGCTCCCATACCTTGAAGCGCAGGTCTTCGTTTGTGATGTTCCCCAGGACGGGCATGCCCAGGCGGGCGTTGCGCTTCAGGTTCTCCATGATCGTGCGCCGCCGGTCGAGGTTGGCCATGGGCCCCTTCTTCCGCACCTCGGTGAAGCGCACCTCTTCGGTCGGAACCTCCTGCGTCGACTTGGGCTTGAGGTCGGGCAGGCCCAGGTCCTCGAAGATCAGCTCGGCCAGCTCGTCGACCGTCACCTCGGCCTCGTAATAATCCACGCCGGGCTGGTCGCCGGGCTGGTTTCCGGTACCGGCTCCCTTCCCACCGGAACGGGCCCGGCCGAGCACGTCGCCCACCCGCGAGTCGCCGTTGCCCTGCCCCACCCGCTTCCCCTGTTTCGGGTCGAACCGGAAGCGGTACTCCTCCAGCGTCCGAATGGGTACCTTCACCAGCCGCTTGCCGTCGGAGGTGATAATGGACTCCTCGGCGATGATCTCGGGCAGGTTCTCCCGGATCGCCTCCTTGATCTTCTCCTGGTGCCGGGCCTGGTCGATGGGGCCTTTCCGGTGCAGGCTCCAGTCGTGCTGAGACGTCGAAGCCATACTCCTCCCCCCTCCTCAGTCTGCACACCTGCGCGGGTGAACGGTCCTGATTCCAGTCTATGATGCAGCTTTGTGGCAGACTTGCCGCGCACGCACGTAAACTCACGACTTTCGCTGACAGATTATTTACGCTTCAATTCCGACAATGACAGGACTGAGCCACCCGGCGGACGAATTCCACCTCTCCACGAGGGCGGACAAGCCCTCGAATCCGGTGTGGAGGAGGAGTGTCCATGCGACCCGCGATCCGTCGCAGCTCCGCGGGTTCCGGCCCGCGGCTGATACGGACCGGTCTGGCCCTGCTCCTGACTGCCGCCGTGCCGGCGCAAGCCATGGCGGCAATCGGCGTCGGCGTCAAACCCGGTCCGGTTCAGTCCGGCCCCGGGAAACCCGCGGCAGTCTCCGTGTTCGGTGACCCCTCGGCCAAGGGTGAGGCCAAGGTCCAGTCCACCGTGCTGGAAGCTTTCAAGGAGAGCGACAAGGTCTCCTACCTGGTGAAGCTGAAGGTACAGGCGGACATCGAAAGCGCCGCGGCCTCCGCACGGGCGACGGCCCGGACCCCTGCTGCAGCCGAACTCGCAGCCCGCAGTGCGGTGATTACCAGCCTGCAAGAGGCTGCCGCCGTGTCCCAGGCGGGGCTGCTGAGCTTCCTGGACAAGGCTCAGTCGGCAGGACTCGTCGAGTCGTACCAGTCCTTCTGGGTTACCAACATGGTGGCCGTCACGTCTGACAAGGCCACCCTGGAGAAGATCGCGGCCCGTCCCGACGTCGAGGCAATTTACCTGGATGAGAAGATCCACCTGATCAAGTCTGACATCGTGTTTGAAGAGGCGGAAGTCGGCACGCTCGCTGCGGAGCCCGAGTGGAACATCACCCGGGTCGGCGCGCCGGCCGTCTGGAGCCAGTTCCAGATCGACGGCACCGGTACGGTCGTCGCCAGCCTGGACACCGGCGTCGACGCCAACCACCCGGCCCTGGCGAACCAGTACAAGGGCCGCGGCGCCAGCGATCACTCCGCCTTCTGGTTCGATGCGGTGAATGGGCGCTCCACTCCCTATGACGACGAGGGTCACGGTACCCACACCGCCGGCACCATGGTAGGCCGCGACCCCGAGGGCGTGAACCAGATCGGCGTGGCCCCCGGCGCCCAGTGGATCACGGCGAAGATCCTGGACAGCAGCGGCAGCGGCTACAGCAGCTGGATCCTGGCCGCCGGTCAGTGGCTGCTTGCCCCCGGCGGCGACCCCGCCAACGCCCCCGACGTGGTGAACAACTCCTGGGGCGGCGGCCCTGGCATGAACGAGTGGTTCCGGGACGTCGTGCGGGCCTGGCGTGAAGCCGGCATCGTGCCCGTCTTCGCCAACGGCAACGACGGCCCCGGCGCCGGCACCGTGGCCAGTCCGGCCAACTACCCCGAGTCCATCGGCGTGGGCAACGTGACCCGCGACGACAGCCTCGCCAACTCGTCCAGCCGTGGGCCCAGCCCGTACGGGGAGATCAAGCCTGAGCTCTCCGCACCCGGCACCGGGGTCCGCTCCTCGCTGCCCGGTGGGGCGTACGGCGCCGGAACCGGCACCTCGATGGCGGCGCCCCACGTGGCCGGCGTGGCCGCACTGCTCCGGCAGGTGGACGCCAGCCTGAGCGTCGATGAAATCGAGGAGATTCTCACCAGCACGGCGGATCCCATGACGAATGCCCAGTATCCCGGCGTTCCCAACAACGGCTGGGGCTATGGCATCGTCAACGCGTACAAGGCCGTCTCGGCCGCACTCGGGCTGACCGAGGGCCGCATCACCGGCCGTGTGCTCACCCAGGGCGACGACCTCCTCGGTCCGACCATCCGCCACACTCCTGTGACCGAGTCCTTCAAGTACACCCCCACCACCATCACCGCGGAGATCACTGACGACGTCTCCCTCACCGCCGTCTACCTGCGCTTCCGGCAGCCCGGCCGCAGCTGGTGGGGCATCGTGGACATGACCCAGACCTCGGGCGACCACAGGGGCGGCACCTTCGTCGGCACCATCCCGGCTGAGCTCTCGACCACCGACACCATCGAGTACTACATTGAGGCCGTCGACTACGGCAACAACCGCGCCCGCAGCGGCTCCCCGACCAACCCGCACGTGATCATCCTGCACAACGGTGCGACGCCCGGCTACTTGGAGGACTTCGAGGGTGCAGCCCCCGGCTGGTTCACCGCCGGTGATCCCGCCGACCTGTGGGAGATTGGCGAACCCACCTCCGGCCCCGGCTACGCCTACTCCGGCACCCGGGTCGCCGCGACCAATCTCTCCGGCCAGTACACCAATAACGCGCAGGCCTTCCTGATTTCGCCGCCCATCGACCTGAGCAACGTCGACGGTCCGCCTGCCCTTCGGTTCCAGCACTGGTACAACCTCGAGACCAACTTCGACCTGGGCATCGTGGCAGCCACCGTCAACTACGGTGAGACCTGGGACATTCTGGCCACCTACACCGGCACCAGCGGAACCTACCAGGAGGCCGTCATCAGCCTGGGCGACTACGTCGGAGCCCAGAACCTCTTCATCGCCTTTGTCCTGGACACCGACAGCTCCGTCACCCGCGACGGCTGGTACCTGGACGACGTGGAGATCTTCGTGGACACCGAGGCTCCGTCGGCTCCGACCAACCTGACGGCCATTCCCACGGGCATGGGCGGCATTGCGCTCACGTGGGACGCCTCGCCGGAGGCCGACGTCGACCACTACACCGTCTACCGCTCCACTACGTCCGGCGAGGGCTACGCCGCCATCGCCACCTCGATCGACACCGCCTATGTGGACATCGCCGTGGAAGCTGACACGCAGTACTTCTACGTGGTGACAGCCACCGACATCTTCGGCAACGAGAGCGGCTTCTCCAACGAGGCCTCGGCCGCACCCGCCGCGGTGGACATCCGCTTCTTTGACGACATGGAGGCCGGCCCCGGCAACTGGACGCTGGATGGCACCAACAATCCCTGGGAATGGGGTGCACCCACCACCGGTCCCGGCGCTGCCTTCTCCGGCCAGTACCTGTGGGCCACCAACCTGCACGGCAACTACCCGGCCAACGCCAACGCCTCCCTCGTCTCGCCGCCCATCGATCTGAGCGGGCTGAGCGCGGCCGCACTGCAGTTCACCCACTGGTACTCGATCGAGCGTAACTACGACTACGGCCGCGTGGAAATCACTGCCGACGGCGGCGCCACCTGGACCGAACTGGCCCGCTACACCGCACCCGGGTCCAGCGGCGCTCCGGTTGGCCCGGAGAGCCCGCTGATCGACCTGAGCGACTACGTGGGCCAGACCGTGCAGATCCGCTTCCGCCTCACCTCCGACGGCTCGGTCCAGTACGCCGGCTGGTACATTGACGACGTCGTCGTGGCCGGCGCTGCGTCCGGGGCCGCGGCCATCGACCTCAGCTTCTCCACCGGCGGCGAACCGGCCGTCACGAAGGACGGCAAGAAGCCGGCTGAGTCGGTCGAGCTGAACCTGAAGATCCCGGCAGCCGTCAAGTCCGACTACCGGATTGACGAGGGCAACGACAAGGTCGGCGCCCTGGCCCTGCCGGTCCTGGATGCCACCGTGACCGTCCTCGAGACAGGCCGCATGGTGCGCACCAGCCCGGCCGACGGCTCCTTCACCCTGGATCTCCCCGCCTCCACCTACACGCTGGTGGCCGAGTCCTACGGCTACTACCCGCAGGAGCGCGTGGTCACGGTGGAGGGCGGCGAGGAAGTCACCGTCAACTTCCTGCTTGAGGCCATTCCGTACGGCGAGCTGCGCGGTACCGTGATCAACTCCCGGACCGGCGAGCCGGTCGAAGGCGCCCGGGTCCACGTGGTCGAGGACGCCCGCATCGCCCCGACCTTCACCGATGCCGATGGCGAGTTCAGCCTCAGGGTGCTCGAGGGTACCTACACCCTGGTCGTCTCCCACAGCAACTACTACAGCCACTCTGAGGTCGTCGAAGTGCCAGGCAACGGGACCACCTCTGTGGAGATTGCCCTGCGTCCCTTCGTGGGCGTGCCCGGCGAGCTGGCCTATGACGACGGCACCGCCGAGAACGCCTGGGCGTTCTACGACGCCGGCAACGGCTGGGCCGTGCGGATGACTGCCGAGCAGCCCGTGCTGCTCACCGGCGCCAAGGTCTACCTCTGGGATTCCAGCTGGCCCGGCTACGGTGCGAGGGCCTTCCAGGTGGCCGTCTTCGGCGCCAGGGCAGATGGCACGCCTGGTGACCTCCTGGCCGGCCCCGTGCTGGTGGAGAACGGTATCCTGGGCGGCTGGAACGAGGTCGACCTGCGCAGCTACGGCATCTCGGTGCAGGGTGACTTCTATGTGGCCTACATCCAGGCCGACGCCTACCCGAACGTGCCTGGCATGGCCTTCGACGAGACCACCACCCAGGGTCGCACCTGGCAGCTGGTAGGCGGCGCCTGGGGTCCCTGGACCGACGAGGGCAACGCGATGATCCGCGCACTGGTCTCCACGGAGGTCGGCGCTCCGGTCATCACGTCTCCTGCGGACGGTTCCTTCACCAACCAGACCGAGGTTACGGTGGAGGGCAAGGGCGTCAAGGGCACGACCGTGCGGCTCTATGACAACGGCGAGCCCGTGGCCGAGGCCGCGCCGGGCGACGACGGCCGGTTCGCAGCCGTGGTCAGCCTCGTGGAAGGCGAGCACCTGCTCACCGCAGTGGCCGTCAACCCCGAGGGCATGACCACCGATCCCTCGGCGCCCGTCCGGATCACCGTGGACCTCACGGCTCCGGAGCTCACCATCACCTCGCCCTCCGATCCTGCCCTGGTGAACAGCCGGCTTCTCACCGTCACGGGTCGGGCGGTTGACCTGCACCTGGCCGGTGTTACGGTGAACGGCACCGCCGCCGACGTGGACGAGGAAGGCAACTTCACGGCCGAGATCCTCCTCCGCGAAGGCGACAACTCCGTCACCGTCACCGCCGCCGACCGGGCGGGCAACTCGACCACCGCCACCCTGACCGTAGTGGTGGACATCACCGCACCCGTGCTGACCAACCTGCAGCCCGACTCCGACCTGACTCTGACGACCGGCGACACCCTGGTGGTCTCCTTCGAGTCTGAGCCGGCCCTGGCCCTGGCTGCCTTCAGCATCGTGGCCAACCTGGGCGGCGGCAGCGCCACCAGCGATGATCCCGTGGCCGGACTGGAGCCTGGCGAGATCGCCATGACCGAGACGGCCCCGGGCCACTACGAGGGTACCTTCACCGTGCCGGAGGGCCTGAGCCTGCCGCAGGCGTTCGTGCGGTTCCGGGCGGTGGACGAGGCCGGGAACACGACTCGGGCCTTTGCTCCGGGCCTGCTGACCATCACGGCCGGCGAGCCCGGTGAGCCCGGCGAGCCCGGTGAGCCTGGTGAGCCCGGTGAGCCTGGTGAGCCCGGTGAGCCTGGTGAGCCCGGCGAGCCCGGTGAGCCTGGTGAGCCTGGTGAGCCCGGCGAGCCCGGTGAGCCTGGTGAGCCTGGTGAGCCCGGTGAGCCTGGCGAGCCCGATGAGCCCGGTCAGACCGATCCCACCACCCCGGTGGCACTCATCGACGGGCCGACCGTCGTTGAGGTAAAGAAGAACGGCAAGTGGAGCGCTGCCGAGTCCTACTCCGATTCCCGCATCGTGAAGTACGAGTGGGATATGGGTGACGGCTCCGAGCCCATCAAGGGCAAGAACATCACGTACAAGTACAAGCAGGCTGGCACCTACACCATCACGCTCACCGTCACCGACAAGGAAGGCGACACCGCCACGACGACCCTGACCGTGGTAGTCTTCGAAAAGCCGAAGGCCACCATCCAGGGTCCCAAGTCGGTGAAGCTTGACGAGACCGTCACGTTCGACGGCTCCGGGTCCACCGGCAGCCACATCGTGCGGTACGAATGGAACATGGGCGACGGCTCCGATCCCATCGAGGGTCCGGTCGTCCAGTACCAGTGGGCGCATACCGGGACTTACAAGGTTACCCTGACCGTGACCGACAGCTTCGGCAACACGGCTACGGCCACGCTAACGGTAAAGGTCACGAACAAGTAGCCCACGCCGAGAAAGGGAGCGAAGTTCTGCTCCCTTTCTCTTTTTGACCTTATCACCCAAGAGGGCGAGGTTGATCCGTCAAAATCATCCGATAATTCATGCTGCCAGGCTGTGGCACGGATGCTACGCTTCCTCCAGGTCTCCCTTTTTCTTGAAGGAGGGGTAGAGGTGATAGGGCGACGCCTCAGACGCCAACTCCAGTCGGCGCTGGGCACCCTGCTTTCCCTTGCCGGACTGGTAGTTGCCTCCGTTCCGGCGCTGGCCCAGGAGCCGCATCAGTACGCCGCCTGGAATCTGAACGTGGAATCCGCCGCCCTCGCGTTCGAACGGCTCGGCGGTCCCAACTGCAGCGACACCGCGTACCGCCTCTCGATCCCGACACTGTCGGCGGAGACGGTCTACGCCATGCCGGTGGAGTGCCCTGACCTGCAGAGACTGGCGCCGGGGGACGCCGGTCATGTGGGCTCGTACACCGTGAGGAACGAGGGGGCTCGCTCCGTCCGGCTGAAGTTCCGAGGCCTCACCAGCGGCAAGCTGTTTTCCGGCCCCTCCCCCCTCCAACTGGCGGTCACGGACGACCAGGGCAACACCTACGTTTCGGACGGAAAGACCCGCACCGTTTCCAACCTGGCCCCGGGTGAACAGGTCACCCTTACCGTGAAATACTGGTGGGATCCGGCCGCACCGAACGAATACCAGGGCAGCCAGGGCACCATCCTCCTCTCGCTGGTGGCCGAAAGCGCCGGCAATCCCGGCGGCGGCGACCCGGGTGGCGGCGGTACGGACGACCGTCCCCGCACCCCACCGCGTCAGCCGCCCGCCACTGACCCCGGCGGACCCGCCATTCCCGCTTCAGGCCGGGTGGTGGTCCACGTCCTGGGTGACGCCTTCGGCGACGGCTCCCTCCGGCCTCTGCCCGGTGCGGCCGTGACGCTGGGGGCCCTCTCCGGCTCCACCGACTCGACCGGCCAGGTGGTCTTCGACGGGCTTCCCTTCGGCCTCTACACAGCCATGGCCACGGCCGCCCACCCGGTGCGCGGCACCGACCCGCTGACCGGCACCGGCGCCGCGGAGATCACCGCCGAGGAACCGGTCGGCCACATCACCATCGTGCTCACCTGGCCGCCGGAGCCGCCCGTCCCGCCGCCTGACGTGTCCGAACTGATCGACGAGGAAGGGCCTGTCCTCTCGGAGCAGAACGGGAGCCTCACGGTCCGCGTCCTGGACGCGAGCCCGCGCAACCCGGACGGGCCCCTGCCGATGGCCGGTGCGCTGGTCCATGTGGAGAGCTGGGGCGGCTACACCGGCGAAAACGGTGAGCTGTACCTGGCCAACCTGCCCCTCGGGACCTACACCGTGTATGCCGAGGCCACGGATCCCTCGGGCAGGACCAGCGAGCGCCGCAGCGGCTCGGTGACGGTGGAGCTGACCCCCGAGGCACCGGATCAGACCGTCACCATCCGGCTGGCCTGGGAGGATCCGGCCCCGCAGGCCGACCTCACCCCCGGGTCCATCGCGGGGCGCATCTGTGCACCGCGCACGGGCGCAGCCCGTATCTGGGCGGTCAACGAAGCCGACGAGACCGTCGCGACGGTGGTGGCCGCCACCGGCCGCATCGGCGTGTGGCTCGACTACGAGCTGAACGGGCTGGCCCCGGGGGCCTGGACGCTGACGCTGCAGAACCCCGGGGACCGGGAGGTCTCCCAGCGGGTGGTCGTGAGTCCCGGGCAGGTGACACGGGCACCCGACTTCACCCTGGCCTGCACCGGCGACGGCCTGGCCACGCCGCCCCACGTGGGCTACTTCGCCGCGGGCGTGGTGCTGCTGCTCACCGGCTGGCAGCTGCGGCGGATGGGCAGAATGCGGCAGGCATGATACGATAGCACTGCCGCCTGCACTGCGGCCCACACTACACCGGTTTGGGGGCGCGTGACTTGCTCCAGAAGCTACAGCTGGTGGCGCGGGAGGGCACCATCCGCATTACCCACGCCTATCTCGGACACATCAAGCGGGAGGAAGACCGCAAGGTCCTGGCCCACGCGGACGCCTACGCATGGGAAGACGTGGAGCCCCACCTCCGGGCTCTCCTCACCCAGCACCTCTACCAGGCCATCGAGGGGACCTTGGGCGAGGTCAACTTCCCCTGCATGTACACGGGCGAGGTGCTGCCGGTCGACAAGGTGGCCTCGGCCGAGTTCGACCGCCTCAAGAACCGACCGGCCGTCGAGGTGCTGGAGAGCATCCGCGATATGGAGGAGATCGAGCCGGCGACGCTGGTCGAGCTGGGCAACGTGCTGGCCTACAAGGTGATGGCGGCGGGGGCCATCCGTAACCACCTGCTCGCGATCCTCCGCTTCCAGGCGGCTCCCGAACTGGGGGCCGCCCCCGTTCGGTTCAGCTTCGCCACAGTCCTCGACCTCGACGACCGGGAGGAATCCCTTTTCGACGAGCAGACCGGCCGCTTCATCACTCAGGTGCTGAACAACGTGGTCAAGCGGGGGGCGGTCTCACGGGCCGTTTTCTTCCCTTGCCTCGACGACGACGGGCGGGAGATGGCCGACCTGATGATCTACGCCGGCAGCGGGGCGGCGGCCTGGTTCAGGGCACTGGAGGCCACTCGCCGCCTGAGCCCCCGGCAGGAGGGCCAGGCGCTGCTCAGGATGATCACAGAGGAAAACGCCGCGGGCGAGGTGCCCCACGACCTTTTCCGCCGCATGGGCACCGACCTGCTGGACGAAGCTGCGGACGGGCTCAGTGCGGAGTCGGTGGCCCGCAGCATGGAAAAGGCGGTGGGCCACGGCGTCGACCGTGCGAATCTCCAGGCCCGCTGGAGGGCGGCGTTCGGCGACCTGTCCTACCGCCCGTCCTACACCTCCCTCTTCGGCGGCGGTGAAAGCGAAAAGCCGACCCGCTTGAAAATGCAGGCCGGCAATATTCAGATCAGCCTCACGCCGGATCAGTTGGAGTCGTTCCGCCAGGTAACGGTCGGCGACAGGACCTTCATCCTCTTCGCCGTTCCCGAACGCGCCCGAGTCGTGGTCGGCAAGGACCTGGACCTTAAGATCAAGCCGGTGGCGCTGGCCGACATCCAGCGGTGGATGACCGGCGAGGAGGACGGCCAGTAACCTGAGGGAGTCCCGCACCGGCGGGCTCTGCCCCACGGGATTCTCCCTCTGCCTCCCGGGAGCTTTCCTCCCGGGGCTCCGCCCCGCCAGTCCCCGTGGCCTCCGGGCCACCCGCGCGACAGTCGGGCGCCGGGCTGGTGGGTCGCCGCCGGGCCTCCTCCAGTGCGGCGGCCACCGTGGCGTTCACCCTGCGCCACATGACCACCCACTTGACGGCGGTCAGGGCCAACACCACCAAGACAACGACGGCGAACAGGCGCTGGACCTGGGCCATTTCCATTCTCCCCTGGCGTAAATGTTTTACCGGTATCGCGTTCGACCTCGGCGGCGGCGCCTCCTCCCGAACAGCACATACCGTGGCGCACACCAGGGAGGGATCACCGTGAACGGGCGAAGCCAACGGCACGCTTCCCTGCAGTCCCGGATCGGCGGCCTGTTGCTGCTCCTCGGGGCCGCGCTGCTCGCAGTCCCGGCCGCCCGCTGGGCCCGCGAGGAGATCGCCTATCGCCGCCTGATGGCGCAGGCGTCTGCCCCGTCACCGGTGATGCTGGTGCCGGGGGAGGCCGCGGCCGCAGCAGGGGGAAATGCCGGTGGTCCGTCCGCAGCCCCACCCGGCGGCTCGATGCGGGACCCCGGGAACGGTGGCGGGGAACCGGCCAGCAGCAGGCCCGGGGAAAGCGACGCCGTTACGAACCCGGCCGGGAACGGAGGCGGCCACAGTGATGGTGGTGCGGCACCGCGTGACGGAGGCGAGGGCCCGGGGGAAGCGGCGCCCGCCTATTGGATCAGCATTCCCAGGTTGGAGATTTCCTACCGCGTCGGCGAGGGGGTCGACAACCCGGTTCTGGACGCAGGCCCCGGCCACTACCCGCAGACGGTGCTCCCCGGCGAGGTGGGCAACGCGGCGCTGGCCGGTCACCGCACCATCCGGGGGCGCCCCGCCTACTTCTACCGCCTGAACGAACTGGAACCCGGCGACCGCATCCACATCCGCTACGATGACCGCAGCCTCACCTTCGTGGTGGAGCGGGTCTTCGTCACCGACCCGTACGACCTCTCCGTCCTCGCCCCCACCGACTACCCGGCGCTGACGCTCACCACCTGCGACCCGCCCGGCAGCGACGAGATGCGGCTCATCGTCCAGGCCCGACTTCAGCGGGAGGCCTAATCCTCGATGACCTCCGCCGGCCGCCGGGCGTGGGCGATGCGGCTGGCTGCCGCCGCGGCGATGGCCGCGACCAGGTCGTCCATGAACGTATGACAGGCACCGTTCTTCTTGGAGTTAAGCCGGCCAATGAGGAGCGGCTTGGTCTTGTCGAGGTAGCCGAAGTTGGTGAGGCCGATGGAGCCATATACATTGGTAATGGAAAGCGCCAGGATCTCGTCGACGCCGAAGAGGAAGTCGTCGCCCGCCACGATGGACTGGAGCGGCTCCGGCAGTTTCCCCTGCTCGGCGAGCATATCCAGCGCGACCCCGGTGAGGATGGCGTTCTGAACCTCCCGCTTCCGCACCACAGCCTCGACGCCTTCGAGACACTCCTCCAGCGTCAGCTGGTCGTAGTAGCCCCTCTGAACCTCCAGTACGACCTCGGCAATTTCCTTGAGGGTGACGCCCCGATCGGCCAGCATCTTGACGACCGTCTTGTACATCTAGAACCCCCTGTTCTGGTTCGTACCTTGGGCTATCTAATATGAGACGTCAGACAGAGTGTGTGAGGTTCGCCGCCCTCGGACAAGGTGAGTTTGAGGACCGAGTTGTCGTTCCGACCGCCCCATGGACAGAGCTCACGCAACGAGCCCTCTCCATCCTGATGGGAGAGGGCTCGTCAGACACTCCTGCGGTTCCTGGGAAGCGGTGTGCGAGCGGACTCCGCCTACTCGGCCGGCAGCACCCGGATGACGGCGGCGCCGCCCTGCGCCGGGTAGGACATCAGCATCGGGCCGGTCACTTCCACCTCGACCCGGGCGCCGACCTTGAGGTCGGATGCGCTGCCCTCGGCATCACCCACCAGGATCTTGGTGTTCTCCTCGATCGCCAGCCAGGCGAGGAAGGGCTCACCGCTGTCCATGGGCGCGCCCTCGAGCAGGATGCGCCCGTCGGCGATCTCCTTGATAGTCCCGGTCAGGACGTCGGCCCTGGGTGCCGGCACGACCATGATGCTGGCCGCAGCTGCCCGGGCGGGGTAGGACTCCAGGATCGGGCCGCTGACCTCCACCACGATCTCGGCGCCCACCTGCAGGTCAGCGGCCGTCCCGACGGCGTCGCCGACGGTGATCTTGGTCTCGTCGGTGATGGTGAGCCAGATCAGCTCAGGCTCGCCGTTCGCCATGGGCGGACCCTCCAGGAGGATGCGACCCTCTTCGACCTGGCTGATCCGCCCCACGTACCGGCCCTCCTGCTGGATCGCCTCGGGGCCCGGCAGGACGAGCTGCGACGCCGGGACCAGACTCATCACGCCCTCGTCGGCCGGCACCTGGCTGAGGCCGAGCACGGTGCTGATGGCGTCGGCGGGGATCATGGTCCGGTCGTCGATAATCTGGACGGGCTTCGCCAGGGCGATGCGGTTCGGCTCGGCGGACTCCGGACCGTCAAGACGCAGCTCGGCCTCCTGACCGCCGATGCGGAACACCGCCGCCCGGTCGCCCAGGCGCACGTGCACCTGGCGGAGCGCGCCGTCCCAGGTGACCTCGGCGCCGGCCGCCTCCGCGATGGCCCGCAGGGGAACGAACAGGATCCCGTCAACCACCACCGGGCTGCCCAGGTTCGTGGCAATGGGAGCGCCGTTCACCCAGATCTCCCGGGGCAGGGGGGCGTTGGCCGGCACGTCCCAACTCAGCGGGGAGAGGGCCTCCACCTCGCCAGCGGGCCGGATGCGGATCACTTCGATCGCCGGCACCATGTAGAAGGAGATGCCGGTGAACTCGCGGCCCTCCACCACGACCTCCATGCCCTCGTACTGTTTGAACAGCTCGTTATCGCCGATCAGCCGCATGCCACCCACGGCCCAGTAGCCGCCTTCGAGGTCGACCCATTCCACCGGGCCCATGAGGCGCATGTAGGCGCCAATTTCCTCGGGCGCCAGGATCGGTGCGACATCCACCGGGGCGGAGATTGGCTGCGCGGTGACGGGCTCGTCGAGGTCTCGGGCCGCGGCCGGGACGGCGGCAACGGTCATGAGCAAGGCACTGAGCGCAGCAGTTTTCTTCCAACGCTTCATCATGCTTACCTCCTTTTCACCGTGACTGACGGAGTACACCGCACTCCCGTTTCATCGGCTTTTCTCCTTGCACAGGTGCGAAACCCCGGAAGTCAAGCACCGGGCGGCTCCACCCGCTCGCTGCGGGATCGGAGCCGCCCGGTGCGGAAGTGCCCTACCCCTGCTTCTGCCCGACAAAGGTCACCTGGACCGTAACCTCTTCCTCCACGGCGACGAAATTGGCGATGTTGGGCGGGTCCACGCCGAAGTCGGTCATGTTGAAGGTGGCGGTGGCCGAGAGGGTGATCGTATCGCCTTCCAGCCGGGCGGTGCCGTCAAAGGTGAGGGGCCTGTCCGTGCCCTTGATGGTCATGGTTCCCTGCAGCTTGATGGGCACATCCTCCCCCTCCTTCAGCACCGGATCGCCCTCGGCCCCGGTGATCTGGAACACGGCGCGGGGGTGGTTGCGGGTGTCCAGAACCTGCTGCACCCGGTTGTCCCGCCGGGACTGGTCGCTCTTCAGGGTGGTCAGGTCCACCTCGACAACGGACGGCTGGATGACCCCTTTCTCATCCAGCACGATGGCCCCGGACAGCGCTGTGGTCTTCCCCACGGCAACCACGTCCAGCTTCTGCCCGAGGAAGGTTTCGCCAACAGCATAGGAAGCCTCGGACCGGTCCCGCACCACGTCAAACTTGGCACCCCTGGCCATGATCTCGACCTTGACCACCTGGGCGTTTGTCTCCAGGGCCGCCGTGACGGTATCCCGGTTGACAGCAGCCGCCTCCGTGCCGGTCCCCCCGGCCGGCCCCCGGGCGCATCCGGCCGCCACCAGGGCTGCCAGGGCGAGACCCACGATCATGGTGTGTCGCTTCAGAAGAACCCCCCCAAGACCTGTTGTTAGGGATTATTCTGGACAAAAAAGCTGAAAGAAACCTGAATATAGCATAAGGATTTGCTGTGTATGTCATGGCGGGCGGCCTCGGGTCAGGTACGTCACCAGGCCGGGCACCCCATGTGCGCCAAGCGTCGCCCACCGGCACTGCGGCCCTGAGGAGGCGAACCTCGCCGAGCCAGGGCCGAGCGACCCGGCGACAGGAAAGAAGGCTGTCCCCAAAGCACGCCGCTCTGCGGGGACAGCCTTTCGCATTCACGCTCCCGCCAGGGAGCCGTCAGTCCTGGGCCCGCAGCCAGGTCAGCAGGGCATCGACCGCGGCCTCATCCATCGGCCCGAACAGGTCCCGGGCGGGGTCCGCCGTCGGACTCAGGGCGTGGCCCAGGCCTGGGAATCGCCGGAAGGTCACGTGGTCGGGCGCCGCGGCGGCGATGGCCTCGCCGTCGCTCACCGGCACGAAGCCGTCCGCCTCACCGTGCAGGACCAGCACCGGCCGGCGCAGTTGCCGCACAACCTCGGCGATGGAGGCGGCCGGCTCATCGGCGGGGTTCATCATAGGGTTCACGGAGGGGTTCGCCAGGAACGCCTCAATGGCCGGGCGCAGTTCGGCCTCCAGGTCGATTTTCCCGTCGCCGTCCCGGTCGGTGTCCGAGCGCATCTTCGGCAGCCAGGGGGTCGAATCGGGCGCCCAAACGTAGAAGCTGCCCATCAGCGCCGCCGGACCCGTGGGCACCGTCAGCCACTCCTCCAGCGACAGCTTGCCGTCGCCGTCGGCGTCCACCTCCCGCAGCACCCGCAGCCCCAGGGTCACGTGCTGGTAGCGCAGGATCTCGGACCAGCCGCTCGCAGGCGGTCCCTGCAGGATGACGCCGGCCACGGCCCCGTCCGCCAGGGCGGCGTGGGCGGCCACCTGGGCGCCCTGGCTCCACCCGTAGAGGTAGATGCGGTCTCCGTCCACCTCCGGCTGCTCCCGGGCCGCCGCGATCACCCGGGCGGCATCGGCGATGAGCTGGTTGGTGGTCGCCCGGGCCGCCTGCTCGGGGTCATAGTCGCCATACTTCTTCACCCCGCGCTTGTGGAAGCGGAGCACGGCGAAGCCCTCGGCACTCAGCCGCTCGGCCAGCAGCTTGAAGTTGGCCGAGGTGATCTGCCCGAAGGTGTCCACCTGGATCGCGTCCATGTCCACCGGGCCCGATCCGTGGAACAGGATCACCGTCGGCCAGGGGCCCTCGCCCGCGGCCGGGTACGTGAGCTCTGCGGCCGAAAACCAGGTCTCATCCAGGGCGATGGTCAGGCTGCGCCGGCGGGTGCCTTCCCCGGGTTCGCTGCCCGGTCCGACTCCGTCGGCAGGCACGCTCCCCTGCCCATCGTTCCCGGGTCCCGGTCCGACACCAACCACCAGCATCAGCAGCGAAAGGAGTGCGGCCAGAAGCACACGCATCGCTCGACACCTCCTCTAATTTCGGGCAAAGGAGAGCCGCCGGATCAGCCTGGCGTTGACCAGCCACATGAGGGCGGTGTAGGCCAGCATGACGAGCAGGTTGCGCATGACGGGCACTGCCTCGCCCGTGAGGCCCGCCGTGAGCAGCTCCACCGCCGGCCGCGTGGGCAGCCACGCCTGCAACGCCCACACGCGGGGCTGCACCAGCGCCCAGGGCAGCGTGGTGGCCGTCATGAGAAGCAGGATCACCGGGGTGCCTCCCAGTCCCAGGCTGCGCGTGTCCCGGACCAGCAGACCCAGCAGAACGCCGAGCCCCACCGTGAACAGCGAGAGCACCGTGTAGGCCGTCAACCAGAGCAGGGAGCGCCGGGGAACCTGGTCCAGGATCAGGAACATGAACGCCCCGAAAACCAGGCTTCCCACAAGGCCGAGAACGCCCTTCACGAGGATGACCTGCCAGGGGCGAACCGGCGTGAGGAAGAGCGCCTCCAGCTGCCGCTTCTCTTTCTCCTCGGCCAGCGTGAACGCGGGGATGTTCCAGCCGACGAAATAGGTCGTGGCCGTAAAAACCGCGGACGCCATGATGTCCCGGGCGCTCGCGGGCATCGTCGCCTTGAGCAGGCCGCCCATGACCACCGCGGTGGCGAAGAAGAACAGCAGCATGGGGTTGCGCACGATATCTTGCACCTGTGCGCGGGCCAGTGCGAACACGGTCACGTGAGTTCCCTCCCCGTCGTGTGCAGGAAGACCTCGGCCAGCGAGGCCTCGTGGGTATCCACGGCCAGCAGCGACCCCTCGGCCTGGCGCCGGGTCACCGCCTCCACCCAGGCCGCATCCTCCAGCGGCCACTCCGCCGTCTCGGCGGCGGCGCCGCTGGCAAAGGTCACCCGCACCGTCCGCCGCCCGTAGCGGGACTTCAGGGCTGCGGGCGAATCGCAGGCGACCAGCCGCCCCCGGTCGAGGATCGCGACCCGGTCGCACAGGGCCTCCACCTCCGCCATGTCGTGGCTGGCGATCACCACGGTCCGCCCCCGGGCCTTCAGGCCGCGGAGTAGCTGGTGGAAGGACAGGGTCGCCGCAGGGTCGAGCCCCGCCGTCGGCTCGTCCAGGACGAGCAGGCGCGGCTGGTGCAGCAGGGCGCGGGCCAGCGCGACCCGCTGGCGCTCGCCCCGGGACAGGCCCCTCACCGGCCGCCCGGCGAGTCCCTCCAGCCCGGCGGCGGCCGAGGCCTCCTTGACCTCCGCCGGCCTCACGCCGTGCAGGGCGGCAAAGAGCCGCAGGTTCTCCCCCACCGTCAGGCGGTCGAACAGCCCGCCCTGGTCGGGAACGACGCCGATCTGAGCCCGCACCCGCTCAGGGTGCTCCCACGGGTCGACCCCCATGACCTGCACCCGCCCGCTGGTGGGGGCGGCCATGCCGGCCAGCAGGCGGAGAGTGGTGGTCTTGCCGGCCCCGTTGGGCCCCAGCAGTCCCAAGGTCTCGCCGGGTGCCACGTGCAAGTCGACCCCATCCAGCGCGGTCGTCGTCCCGTACCGCTTCGTCACCTGAATCAGACGGATCACGCCCATCACCTCCGCCCCGATCATCGCACGGGCAGAGCGGGCGTTTCCGCATTCGCCCGACAACTGGCGGATGACGGGCGACAACTGGCTACCAGTTCAGCCGCACCCTCAACTCCTGCGCCCGGTGCTTGCTGAGGGGCACCTCCTCGCCGGTCTTCAGGATCAGCGAGTAGGAGTCGCGCGTCCAGGAAGCGATCTCCTTTACGTACGTAAGATTGACCAGGTACGCTTTGTGGCTCCGGAAGAAGCCGCACGCGGTCAGCCGCTCTTCCAGCTCTGCGAGGGTGAAACTCACCCCACAGGTCCCCTCGGCAGTCTCGATGTAGACGGCCTTGTCCCGGGCGTAGGCGTAGCGGATCTCCTCGGGCCGGAAAAGCAGGATCCGGTCGCCCTTGCGCGCGGCCACATGGGGCGTGGGTCCCTGGGGCGGCGCTGCGCCCCCCGCCTCTGCGCGCGGCGGCTCAGGCCGGGAGGCACCGGCCAGTGCGGCGGCCGGCGCTGCCCTGGCGGCCTGCGCCTCGTCCGGCTCCAGCAGGCGGCCGCCCTCGAGGTAGCAGATGCGGGAGGCAAGCTGAACGATGCGCGGGTCGCCGAAGGTCGTCACCAGCACGGCCCTGCCCGCCTCCGCCTCCTCGGCGATGGTGAATGCGATCAGGCTGGCACTCTCGCTGTCGATGTCTCCGGCCGGCTCGTCCAGCAGGAGTGCGCGGGGCTCGTGCACCAGGGCGCGCGCCAGCCTGAGGCGCGCCGCCTCACCCGGGGTGAGGCGCTGCACCCGGCTCTCGAGCCGGCCTGTCAGCTCCAGCCGCCGCAGCAGCTCCAGCGGTCGCTGCGGGGAGACGCCCCACAGGCGGGCGAACAGGCTCAGGTTCTCCCACACCGTCAGCCGGTCCAGCAGGCCCCAGGCCTCCCCGGCCACCCCGACCAGGGCCAGGCTCTGCGGCGTGCCCGCCGGGCAGCCGTCGATGAGGGCCCGCCCCGCCTCGACAGGGCACTGGCCGGCCAGGGCCCGGATCAGGGTGGTCTTGCCGCTGCTGCGGCTGCCCACGACCGCGACAATCTCCCCGGGCTGAACGGCAAGCGTGACCGCGGTGAGCTTGTGGCTTACGGAAAGGTTCTCAGCACAAATCATCTGGCTACCCCCACTTTTCACATTGCTCCATTCAGCAGGGCCACGCGGGTCTCCTGCCAATGCTGGTGGGGGGTGGTTACTCACGTCAACACCCTAGTGCATTTGGGCCATGTGTCTGGTCACCGAATATCTCTTTTGGTGCTCTCCGTACGGATTGTTGCAGTCAGGGGGCAGTCTACACGTATTTGAATA
>NZ_JBFNEH010000024.1:0-52400 GCF_040797425.1 Symbiobacterium sp.
GGAGCCAGTGAACACGGAGGACAGCGTACTACGGGTGGACGGTCATTCGGCCGGGATTCTGCTCCATGAGTTGGTGGGACATCCTGCGGAGGAAGATTACCCGTCCTCTAGGCCGCTGATCCCGGTAGAAGACCTTGATATCTGGGATGAGCCGGTGGGCGTTGCAGGGCCGAACTACAGTACCGACGACCGGGGTATTTCAGGCGTTCCTGTGAACATTGGTGCGGGGCACCTTCTTACTTACGACACGGGGAATGCTTTCCTGGGCATGAAGCACGAGGGCGGACACATGTTGGTGCGACAACGGAACCTACGCGTCCGCAACGGGGCCTTCGCACGTGTCGACAAGGCCTCCGGCAGGAATGCGGTCGTAGCTGCTGCCGGGGTCTCTTCCGCCAGTGGAACCCTCGCCATACAGTGTTTGCTCAGGATCGGGGACCGAGTAAGATCCTTGCGTCTTCGCATTCCCAGGGGTGGGATTACCTCTGCTCTCCGGAACGGACTGCCTCTATTCTATAACGCATCGGTTTGCTCGAAGTCAAAGTGTACTCACATTGTGGGTATTGAGTGCTGTGGAGTTGACTTCCACCTTGCGCGGCCCATTCTGACATACGTAGAGAATGCCTCGAGAAAGGGCGATCAGCATGCTGTCCCTTAAGTATGATGTCTACTACGAGTTCACTCCGGGGGGCATGACCCTCTACGAGTTGATCCCCGTCAAACGGAAGTGGCAGCTGTCGTTCGATCCATCCCTGCATGCCGACGTCAAGGAGCTCATGGAGAGCATCGCACGTGGCATGGACGACGACCAGGTTGCGCAAGTGCAGGGCTTTGCCCGCAAGGTGCTGGAGTTCCTTCTCAACAAGGGCCTCATCTCGTCCATGGACAGCTCAGAGCATCGTACAAATCCTTTCTTGCGGCAGATCGAGGTGTTTGATTCATGGAATCGAACCGATCGCTCGCCGTTTTGCTTTCAGGAACTGTTGACCAACGCATCGATTCTGGTCATCGGCGCCGGAGGGGTCGGGTCGACACTGGTAAGCCTGTTGTGCAGTGTCGGTATTGGAAGGGTCTTCTGTGTGGACTTTGATCGGATCGAAATCCACAACCTGGCCAGGCAGGCGCTGTATACGCAGGCAGACCTGGGCAAGTTCAAGGTCGAAGTCCTGGCCCAGCGATGCAACGCCCGTGGTCTGACTGTGGTTACACCCATTGTGGAACGGCTGACATCGGAGAATGTCGGCCGTGTACTGGACCAGTGCGGCCATGTCACCGCAGTTACCGGTCTGCCGTTGCCGAACAATGAGTCGGTCAGAAGACTATATGTGCAGATCCTCGCGAGGGGGATCCCAATCCTCTGCGTCGGGGAACACGATGTGGGCCCGTTCCTGACCCGGGTGGATGACATAGACCGTTACTCGGAATGGGCACGACGCGCTTTTCAACTTGCAAGTCTCTGGGCTGAACAACGCCAGTTCAAGGCGGCCTTGAACAAGCATCCGAGCTACGCACCGGGGATTGCGATCGTTTGTGCCACAGCGGTAGACCAGCTGGTAAGGCGAGTTACCGGGCTCGGCGAGGTGGCCACTGCCAGGGGATTTTACAGTCTCGATCCGGTGACGGGAGAACTCAAGCGAAAGTTACTCAGGGAAGGGGATGATCTCCCGTGAGTCGGTCCGGCACGAGCATCCTCTATTCTCCGTTTACGCTGGTTCTCGCAGCGGGCGCAAGTGCTCTGGGCGATGTGCTCCTGTCCTTCCTGTGGAATGCCAAGTTGATACCGTACAACCCGACTCTTGGTCTCTCGTCATTGGGCATCCTGAGCGCCATCGGCATCACACTGGGGCTGACGCTGGCTCCCTACGTGACAAGGCTGAGGAACCAAGCGTATTTTCTTGCTGCTGGATCAGCACTGCGTGCTCTGGCAGTACTTGCGCTAGCCTTGGCCGCCTCGGCAGGGGACACCTCCCTGTTGCCCTTTGCCGGTCTGGTTCAGGTCATGGATATGATGGTGGCCGTATTGACTGCTGGCGCAGTGAACGCGATCCTCGCTGAGCATTTTCCGAAGGAGATGTTCGTACAGGTATCAGGATTCAACCAAGTGGTCGGTCGCACTGCTGTCCTATCCGGATGGTTGCTTGGCGGAGTGCTGGTTGCACTCTTCTCGACGGTCGGATTGATCTGGGTGGACTTTGTCTCATTTATCCCCATCACAGTGCTGTTGTTGGTTTGGGCGCGGCGAACCCAGGGTGTGGCCATGCTAAAGTCAACGCAGTCCGAACCGCAACGCGACACGGTTGGAGACTCTGCGGCCTTGCTGACCACGGTGCTGCCCTACGGGATTGTGTTTGTGCTGGGAAGCCTCGTGAGCCGCACCACGCCTCTGCTATGGCAGGCGTCGTTCCCGGCGTCAACGTGGTCATACGATATCTCCCAGGGAGTTCTGTTCGCTACGTTTGTAGCCGGCCATCTTACCGCTGGACTTATTGTGGCGTCAAAGAGAGGATCCCAGATATTTCGGACCCTTCTTAGTCGAGACTATGGATTGGTTCTAGTCACTATCTTCTTCGGGCTCTCCATAAGCATCCTCCCGCTCGGCAAAGCACACCCGCTGGTGATGGGAGTGCTGTTGTTGGCCTCCGGACTGTTCAGTGGTTTTGTTCCCACCGCATTCCTAACCACGGCGAGGACTAAGCATGAAGGCTTGTTGCTCCGAAGAGTGTTCCACCTGATGGGACTCGTGGGCCGATTTGGCGAGCCGGCAGGTGGGGCTATTGCAGGTGCTCTCCTCGTCTGGCTAAGTATACCCAGCCTGTATGCGGTCAGCGGTATCGGGATCATAGTGGTTGCAACTCTCCTGTTTGCTGTAGGGCTGCTCCGAACCCGGGCGCGGATTGGGGGGAACCTGATTGGCTAGGCGGTCCTATTCCATCTCCTGGCGGGCATCTCCGCTCCGCGTCGAACTAGGCGCAGAAGGTTACTGGGCCAAGGGAGTTCTTGCGGCAGAAGTGCAGCCGGGTGGAATGGCTTTCCGCATTCCTTATGGCGCGTCCGCTCGGGAAAAACAGGACGCAATTGAGAAGGCGACTTCGGAAATGGTCGAGAGGGTTGTGTGGTTCATCACCTGGAGGGATCTCCTGTCCAGCGGAGTTGCGATTGGTACTTACAGCACGGAGGGGTGGGCTGCACATCCAGTCAGGGCCGCAGCCAAGCACAACGCAGCTGGGGAACTGGTAGAGCGCCGGGTTTTTCCCATGCTGGTGAGTACCATCGCTGCGTGCATGCTGCGCTTGGGGGAGTTCAGTACGCCGTTGGTGTACGATTCTGCATCACTTCCTGACCTGTCTGAGTCCGTGGAGTTGGCGATTACCATTCCATTCTATATTCCTGCGCTGGATCTTTACTTGGCATATACGATTGCCAGGGTCACCGGGAGGCCCCGTGAGGCAGGTGGTGTCACATTTGGAATGGGGCACGCACGCCGGCTGAGTGAGGCGATCGACGCCTCCCGCTTCGAATGCGCGCTCGTCGTGCGCACCCTAGAGAGACGTCTCAGAGACGGTGTCCGGCCGACCGCCAGTCCAAGGAACCTAGCCCTCCACGATGTCAACTACTTTGAAGGATTGTACCGCGACCAGCGGCTGCTACAAGGTCTCACAGTCATCAAGGAGAGGGCCCCCAGATACGCAGGGGAGGTACCGGTACTCGACTGGCGTTCTCCCGTTGAAATGATAGACCTGTCAGGTGTGCAGCCGCCCTGGCTCTTACCATACAACCGGAAGGTGTATTTCGCTGATGAGTTAGGGGGTAAGTTGATCCCCCGCCTCAGAGAGCTGTATTGTTTGTCAACGTAACGAAGGCGAGTGTCCATTTCCAGAGCAGGCAGACCCCGCTCAGCAACTCCGTACCTAAGCGCCGTTTAACGCGAACTGGGGTTGATGCGGTAGCAACGGCGCAGGTTCAGCAACAGTGACGGACCTCAACGCGTGCCTGGGCCAAGTCTAGCTACACCCTTGACGGTTCATGTCCAGTCAAACGATGTACTTTGGGTGCCCACGATCTATGGCAGTTGGTCGCCAGAAAGTCGGTACTGCTGACATTCTGGTTGCTGGTGTACAGCTTGGCCATGGGTACCTAGCTAAGGTACCTCCGAGGGCGCTGCCGTCCACTCGCCCTGATGCTCCATCAGAACGACTCGCACCAACCGTACCATAGCTTCGCGGTTGGGGAAGATGCCGACCACATCCGTCCGATGGCTGATCTCCCTGTTCAGCTGTTCCAGCGGGTTTGTGGAGTGCAGTTGCCGCCGGTGCTCAGCTGGGAAACTCATGTAGGCCAGGAGGTCATCCTCGGCGTCTTCAAGCATCTGAACGGCCCGGGGGAACTGGGGCCGCAAGTTGTCGACGACCGCAGCCAGTTGGCGCCTTGCCGTTTGCTGATCCGGCAGTGCGACGATTGTTGACAAGGCTCCCGTGTTTCCCTACCCCTCGGGCAAGCAGGCACGGGCTATGCACCGGGCCTGGCCCGGGGTTCACCCGTACGGCTCCGGGGGCCCACCGAGGCCGCGATCGCCGGAGGACTGGCCCGTATCGCCTCGAGCCTTACCGCAGATGACCGCGCACTGCGGCGGGTCATCCACGCCACGGTGAAGCGCATCACCGCCGACCTGCACGAGCGGTTCGCCTTCAATACCGCCATCTCGGGCCTGATGGAGATGACCAACGCCATCTACGCCTACCGGGACAAGGTGAAAGCGGAAGAGCGGGACGCCAGCGCCCTGGTGCTGGCAGAGGCCATCCACAAGGCGGTGCTGATCATCGCCCCGTTCTGCCCCCATCTGGCCGAGGAGCTCTGGGCGCAGATGGGCCACACCCGCTCCATCCACCTGGAGTCCTGGCCGGCCTACGACGAGGAGGTCGCCAGGGCCGAGACGGTGGAGATCGTGGTGCAGATCCACGGCCGGGTGCGCGATCGGATGGAGGTGCCGGCGGGCATCAGCGCCGCCGAGATGGAGCAGATGGCCCTGGCTTCCGAGAAGGTGCGGGCGCTGGTGGCCGGGAAGCAGATCGTGAAAGTTGTCCCGGTGCCGGGCAAGCTGGTCAACATCGTGGTGAAAGGGTAAGCGATATCTGTGGAGGGCCGATCCCGCGTGGGGGCGGCCCTTTCCATCGTTGAGCGGAGAGCCGGTCGACCATCCAGGCCGCCGTGCACGCATGAGGGCCGACCCCCGCGGGGGATCGGCCCTTCGTCCGTCCGGGGCGCCGGCGGCAACCTAGTAGGCGACCGCCTTGTAGGCGTTGACGCGGCGCGGGATGCCGGTGGAGTTCACGGGGTCGGTGTAGGTGGAAGAGGTGAGGCGGGTCCGGACGGCGCTCTGGCTGCGGCCCTGCGAGAAGAGGAGGCCCGCCACCCCGGCCACGTGCGGCGTGGCCATGGAGGTGCCGCTCAGCGACGCGTACCGGTCGTTCCAGTAGGTGCTGTAGATGCTCACACCCGGCGCCGAGACGTCAACCCAGGAGCCGTAGTTGGAGAAGGAGGCCCGGCGGTCGTTCTGGTCGGTGGCCGCCACGGCGACGCAGGCGCTGTAGTAGGCCGGGTAGGAGGGAGCCGAGGTGTTCTCGTTGCCGGCGGCGCAGATGAGGAGAGAGCCCTTGGAGTTGGCGTAGTTGACGGCAGACTCCAGAGTGGAGGAGCCGGCGGAGCCGCCGAGGGAGAGATTGATGACCTTCGCACCCTTGTCAGCCGCGTACCGGATGCCGCTGGCGATGGCGCTGTAGCTGCCGCTGCCGCTGGCGTTCAGCACCTTCACGGGCAGGATGCTGCAGTTCGGGCACGTGCCGGCCACGCCCGTGCTGTTATTGGTGGCCGCCGCCGCGATACCGGCCACATGGGTGCCGTGCCCGTTGTCGTCCTGGGCGGTGCTGTCGTTGTTGATGAAGTCATAGTCGATGTCCGTCCGCACCTTTGTGCGGAGGTCGGGATGGTCCAGGTCTACGCCGGTGTCCACGACGGCAATCATGACGGAGGAGGAGCCACGGGTCACGTCCCAGGCCTGAGTGGTGTTGATCTTCTTGGGCCCCCACTGCTGCGACCAGTACGGGTCGTTGGGGGTCCAGCTGATGGTGGCGATGTAGTCGGGCTCGGCGTAAGCCACATAGGGATGCTGGTTCAGCTTTTCGACCAGGGAAGTGACCTTGGGCTCGGCGGCCTTCAGGATGAGCACATCATCGCCGTAGACCTTGCCGACCACTTCGAGGCCGTGCGCCTTCAGGAACTCCTCCTGGCGGACGGAGGCCACGTCGGACCGGAACTTCAGCAGCACCGTACCGGGCACGTAGGGGACGTCGGGCGTGGAGGCGTCTTTCGCCACCGCCGGTGAGGCCGGAGCCATCTGGGCCAGCAGGACCAGGAGCATGCAGATCCCCACGAACCGAAGAACCAGCTTTCGCATACCCCCCTCTCCTTTGCGGCTGGTATAGATAAGTATGATTCTACTCAATAGTGGAACGAAAGGAAGGCGCGCGGACATAATCTATCTGACGGCGAAACGGGGCCGCCGATCCGCGGCGCGTCTCGGGCGGAGGGCACACGGTGCGGCGAAGCTGGTGGGACCAGTCGGCGGGCCGGTGAAGGTCCCGGTGGCGGAGGCGCAGAATCGGGCGGCGTTTCTGAACGGACTGACGCACACCGTCGTCATACACGGCAAGAGAGGAGGGGTGAGATGAGCTTTCATGTACGCCATGCCGCGCCGGAAGACGCACCTGCGATCGCCGCCGTCGCCCGCATCACCTGGGCAGACACGTACAGGGGGATCATCCCCGCGGAGATTCAGCAGGCGGTCCTGCCGCAGTGGTACGCCGAGGACCGGCTGGCCCGGGCCGCCGGCAACCCCGAGAGCGCCTTCTTCGTGGCGGAGGGCGAGGGCGGGCAGGTGGTGGGTTTCGCCCAGGCCGGGCCGCGGAAGGAGGCCGGCGACGCCGAACTCTGGCGCATCTACGTCCTGCCGGAGCACCAGCGCAGGGGGATCGGGCGGAAGCTGCTGCAGGCCTGTCTGGAGACCCTGCGGGCCAGGGGACCGGTCAACCGCCTCTTCGTCCAGGTGGAGGCGGAGAACCAGATCGGCCGGCGGGCCTACGAGCGGCTGGGGTTCCACTACGTGCGGGAGTACGACGACGAGATCATGGGCCACGCCACGCGCATGTGTGAGATGTGCCTGCACCTGGGTGACCAGTCCGGGGGCGGATGAGCCCGCAGCCCCTGCACCCACGCAGGAGGGCGAAGGCGGGCAACGGTCGAATTGCAAGAGAGGCTCCGGCACGGATCGTCCGCTCCCCGGCGGGCATCCTCTTGTCTGAGTTCGGACAGCGCAACATTGCGTCCACGCGATGCACCAAGGAAGGAGCGATTTCCCATGCCATTCATCACCGTCGACCACCTCGCCGGCGTCGATCCGGAGGTCCGCCGCCGGCTGCAGGAGCGGGTGGCCCAGACCGTCGTCGACACGCTGGGCGTGCCGCCCCAGAACGTGCGCGTGTTCACCCGCGCCTTCGCCCCCGAGGACGTGTATCGGGGCGACGGCGACGTCACGGGCGCCCTGCCGATGGTCCGGGTCGAGTTCATGACCGGCCGCTCGCTGGAACTGAAGCGCAAGCTGATGGTGGCCCTGGCCCGGGTGGTGGCTGAGACGCTGGGGGCAGACGCGGCCAACGTGCGGACGATTATCTACGAGAACGAGCCGCACCACTTCTGTTTCGGCGAGACCCCCCGCTAGGCGTTGGGCACAGGCAGCGGGGTCCGGGCCGTGCGGCCAGTGAGTCCCCAAGCGCCAGGCGGGTGGCAGGATGCGCGAGCACGGCAGACAACTCGCTGACAATCCAGGGGGCTGTGCCACAGGCGGGAGACTCCGCCTGCAGCACAGCCCCCTCTGTATCCGCGGGGCCGCTTCGCTACTCCGCCATGTCCGCCTGGTCGGACTCGGGCGCCACGGCTGCCCACAGTTCCCGCATCTCCGGGGAGGTGCGGAGCAGTTCATGGAGCGGCCCGGCAGCGACCAGACGGCCCTCCTCCAGCAAGAGGATCTGGTCGGCCTGCTCGAGCGCCGCCCGCCGGTTCGAGACGCAGAGCACCGTCGCACCCTTCTGTGCGAAGAGCCTGCGCCAGAGCAGCGCCTCCGTCTCGGCGTCCAGGGCCGAGGAGATGTCGTCCAGCACGAGCAGCTGCGGGCACCGGGCGAACATCCGGGCAGCCGCGGCGCGCTGCACCTGGCCGCCGGAGAGCTTCAGGCCGCGGGAGCCCACCTGGGTCTCCAGCCCCCGGGGGAACTGGGCGAGGTCGGGCTCCAGGACGGCGGCGGCGATGGCCGCGTCCAGGTCGACAGCCCCCGGTTCCAGGCCCATGAGGATGTTCTCCCGCACCGTTCCCGAGAAGATGCGCGGCACCTGGGGCGTGTAGGCCGCCCTGGGCGGGGTGAAGAACGACATGGGGTCGTCCACCCGCCGTGCGTTCCAGCAGATTTCCCCTGCCTCGGCCGGAAGCAGCCCCAGCAGCGTCCGCACCAGCGTCGTCTTGCCCGCGCCGGTTTTCCCGGTGATCACGGAGAAGGAGCCCCGCGGGATGGTGAAGGAGACGTTCTCAACCCCGCGCCCCGTCTCCGGGTGACGGTAGGTCAGGCCGGTCACGGTGAGCCGCTCCAGTGTGTCGTTCGGGCCCAGCGCCGGTGCAGGTTCGGGACGCAGTTCCTCCCGGAATTCCAGCCTCACCCGGGAGAGGAGCGCCTCGTCGCCGGCCAGCTCCGCCATGCGGGCCTGGTAGACGCCCATCGCCTGAAGCTGGGCCACCGACTCCGACAGGCCCCACATCCGCCAGCCCACCATCTGGAGGAGCATCTGGAAGACGGCGAACTTGCCCGGGCTGAACTGCCCGCTGGCGAGCAGAGGGGCGGCGGCGAGGATCACCAGGCCCAGACCCACGTAGAAGCCGTTCTCCGAGAGGGCCCAGAGCAGCCCCCACTGGAGCCGCTCCTTGAGGCTCACGGCCTCGCGCTCTCGGTTCAGCGCCTGGAATCGGCGCAGGGCGTCTGGCACGGCACCGGCCACCTGCAGTACTGCGACAGCGCTGAAAATTTCACCCAGGTAGCCCGTCACCGCCTCGGTCCGCTCCATCACCTGGTCGCGGTAGACGACGATGTTCTGGTGAATCCGCCGCATGGCCAGAAAGATGGCTGCAATGGAAACGGCACCGAGGGCGGCGAGCAGCGGCTGGATGGTGAACAGGTAGGCGAAGATGCCCAGGGCGGTGCCCACGTGCACCAGGGCGAAGGGAAACCGGTTCACCTGGAAGCACGCTTCCTGCACGTCGTCGCGGAACCGGGTGATCGCCTCCCCGGGGGTGACGGGCAGGGGCAGAGCCCCCGGCCGGCGGTAGATGCCCCGCAGCATGTTGACCCGGAGCAGGGTGGTGGTGAACCGGTCCATCAGGGTGACGCCCGTCTGCCAGATGAAGTCGGTGAGCTGTGCGGCCACGTTGGCCACCAGGAAGGCGATGGCGTACAGCAGCGGTTCACGTGTTCCGGCGGGCAGGGAGTCGAAGAAGCGGGAGGTCATCACCGCCCCCAGGGCGCTCAGTGCGGAGCCGAGGCCGTAGCCGAAGGCGGTCAGCACGGCGGCCGGCAGCATCAGACGGTAGAGCCTCTGCACGAAAGCCAATCCACCCATCAGGGCGGCACCTCCTCACGCCCGGCGCTGCGCAGCCGACTGTAGTGGGAGTGCGGGTCCCGGGCCAGGAGGCTGCGCGGCCCCCACTCTCGCGCCAGGCCTTCCTCCAGCACGAGAATGTAGTCGGCCCGCTCCACCGTCGTCAGCCGGTGGGCGATGATGATGGCCGTGCGGCCGGCCAGCAGCCGGTCCACCGCCGTCTGCAGCAGGGCCTCGGTGACGGGGTCGATGCGGGCGGTGAACTCGTCGAGGATAACCAGTCCGGGATCCCGGAGCGCCAGACGCACCAGGGCGAGCAACTGCGCCTCGCCCGCCGAGAGGCCGCCTCCCGCCGGGCCGATGCGGCTGTCGAGCCCCTCCTCGAAGCGTCCGAACCACCCGGTGAGACCCAGCCTGGCCACAGCGTCCCAGATCTGCGCATCGGTGATTGCCGGGTTGAAGAGCGCCAGGTTCTCCCGCAGGGTCCCGCCGAAGAGGCCTACCTCCTGGGAGATGAGGCCGATGCGGCTCCGCAGGGCGTCCAGCGGTACCTGACGGATGTCCACGCCGCCGAGGCGCACCGCCCCCTCCTGCGGGTCGTAGAAGCGGCAGAGCAGCCGGATGAGGCTCGACTTGCCGCTGCCGGTGCGCCCCAGGACGCCCAGCGTCTGCCCGGGCTCCAGGTGGAAGGAGAGCCCTTTCAGCACCGGGTGCCCGTCCTCGTACTGGAAAGAGACCCGATCGAGGGTGACCGACAGGGCGCCGTCGGGCAGCAGGGCACCGGTGCCGTCGGTGATGGCGGGCGCCACCGCCTTGAGCCGGACGAGCCGTCCCAGCGCCGCCCGGGCCCGCTGCATCTCGTCCATCTGCTCCCGGATGGTGTTGATCGGCTCGCCCAGCAGGTCGGCGTAGAAGAAGAGCATCATGGCGGTGCCGAGGGAGAGGGCGCCGGAGCGATACAGGAAGAAGGAGAGCAGGAGCATGGCAAACTGGCTGAGCACCCAGGCGTCCACGGTGATGTTCGAGGCCGTGGACTCCAGGAAGCGGGCCCGCCGGCGGAGCCGCCAGTGTCGGGCCGACATGGCGATGAGCCCGCGCACCACGTAGCCGTCGGCCCCCAGGGCCTTCACCTCCTCGCGGCCTGCGATGCGCTCCTCCACGAAGGACATCATCTCAGTGGAGGAGGCCCGGATGTCCGACCAGGCCTGCACCGTGAGGGAGGAGACGCTGAGGACGGCCGTGGCGCTCAGGGCGAAGGAGCCCAGACCCACCAGGCCAGGGAGCCAGCCTTCCCCAAAGAGGGCCACCAGCACGCCGCAGATGAGGAGGAGCGAGGTGCCCACCTGGGCGACGAACTGCGAGAAGAAGCCCGCCAGGGTCGTCACGTCGCCGTCGATCCGCTCGATCAGTTCGCCCGGGGTGTGCTCCTTGTGGAAGGCGAGGTCGAGGCCCAGCACGTGGCGGGCCAGGTCGAGGCGGAGCGCGTTGGTGGCGGCCCAGGCGATGCGCTCCGCAAGCAAGGTCGCTGTGATGCGGAGCACCTGGATGAGCAGCGCCCCGGCCAGGAAGAGCGCAGCCGGGAGGAGAAGCGCCCGCAGCGGCGCCCCCGCCAGGGCCTGGTCGACCAGCGACCGGAGCAACTGGGGGAAGAGGAGGCGGAGGCCGGTGGCCCCCAGCAGCAGGGCGGTCAGCAGCAGGATGCGGGCGCGCAGCGGCTTCAGGTAGGTTTGGAGGAAACGGAGGGCTCCCATTTTGGACATGAAAAAACAGGCCCCTTTCGGTTGGTTGTGATGGTGGAGGAGACCTCTACCCGCTCACAATCGAACCTGGCCTGTGCGTATGGGCGAATTCCGCGCGCACCAAGTTCAAAGTGAGCGTATCCGGAAGCGCTGGGACAGTTCGCAGATCAGCACGTCAGATCACCCTCCTCGCAGCAGAAGTGCGACAGTTCTTATCCTAGGAGGGAGCCGCCGGGCTCGTCAACGTTGGGTCCGGGTTGACTCGTCCTTTCCGGTGGGCACTGGCCGGGGCGGACGGATCGGGGCGCAGGCGACCGGGACACGCGGAGCCCATAGGGCGGCGCGCCGTCGGGCAGACTAGCGGGCGAGCGCTCCAGGGGGAGGAGAATGCGAATGAGCGAGCAGACGTTCAACCACGATGAGCACTTGGTGCGGGAGATCAAGGACGCCCTGCTGGCGCAGACCGACTCGGCAGGCATCGGCATCCAGGTGTCGGCGGAGGACGGGAAGGTACGCCTTACGGGGGTGGTGGATGCGCTCTCCCACAAGTCGGCGGCAGAGGAGATCGTGCGGAAGATCCCCGGCGTGCGCCGCATCGAGAACGACATCACGGTCGCCAACGAGGAGACGCTGAGCGACCGGGACCTGGAGGGCGCCGTTGCCGCCAGGCTGGCCGAGGTGCCCGCGTACAGCCGCCTTGGGGCGAAGGTGGTGAAGGGCGTCGTCACCCTGATGGGCGAGGTGCGCACCTACGACGACCTGGAGGCGGCCGCTCGGTTGGCGGAGCAGGTGCCGGGGGTGCGGGAGGTCCGGTCGGAGCAGGTCAAGGTCGGCGTGGGGGAGGAGGAGGACGACGCCGATGTCTCCCGGACGGCCCTGCGCCGCCTGGAGGAGATGGGGTACGATCGCGACCAGTTCCAGGTCTACTGCGTCGACGGCGTGCTCCACGTGAAGGGCATCGTGGCCACCCGTGAGGACCGGACCCGTATCCAGACGGCCCTGCGGGGCCTCCGGGGAGTGGCCCGACTCGAGGCGCTCCTGGTCTCCGGGGACGAGATGCTCCAGGACGACGAGATCCACTGAAAGGCGCAGGACCCCACCGGCCGGCACGGCCGGGAGGGTCCTGTAAGGATTTGGCAGGAAAAATGTGGGTGACCGTCGAACTCCCCGTCCCCGGGGGTGAGCGAAATGGGTTCGATCGTCCAGTTCACGCCGGCGGTGCGGATCGCCGTGTCGGTGCTCCTGGCGCTCTGCGTGGCGGGCCTCGCCTGGCGGGCGGTCACCCTCTACCAGGCCGACCAGCGGGCCCTGAAAGCGGCGGCGTTCCTCGCCGAACTCGAGAGCAGGACGGGTGCCACGTCCGGGGAAGCCTCGGGCGGGAAGCAGACCAGCGCTTCCCCGGCGCCCGACGTCGCCCCGCCGGCCGCGGCTGAGCCCCGCATGCTGGTCGTGCACGTGGAAGGCGCCGTGGAGCGCCCCGACGTGTACAGGCTGCCCGAGGGGTCGCGGGTAAACGACGCCATCCTGGCCGCGGGAGGGCCCCTGCCCGACGCCGTCCCCGGCGTGCTCAATCTGGCCGCGCCGCTGGTGGACGGGGCCAAGGTCTACGTCTACCGTGAGTCGGAGCTGGAACCGAACGCCCCGGAGCCGCCGCGGGCTCGCGAGGCCACCTACCAGCCGGTGAAGACAACGCTGGAGGGGTCGGGAGCGGCCGCGGGCGGCCAGCGGCTGGTGAACATCAACACCGCCGGCCAGGCGGAGCTGGAGAGCATACCCGGCATCGGCCCTGCGCTGGCCCGGGCGATCATCGCCTACCGCACCGAGCACGGGCCGTTCCGGAACGTGGATGAGCTCATCAACGTGTCGGGTATCGGGCAGAAGACGCTGGAGAAGATCAGGCCTTACGTGACCGTCTGAGCGGTGGGCTGCGGGCGGTGGGGGTTGCAGGCTGCGGCCGGTGAGCGGGGGCTCACAGGAACGCCCGCAGCAGCGCCATCGCCGCGATGCCCACCACCACCGTGCCCATCAGGCTCCGGGTCCAGATCGCCACTGCGAACGCCGGCAGGGCGGCCAGCAGCGCCGGGTTGGCCGGCGGCAGTGAAAGCCTGGCACCGTCCAGCAGCAGGCCCTGGGCCAGCAGGGCCGAGAGCACGGCGGCCGGGATGAACTGGAGCCACTTCAGGAGCAGCGGCGGCAGCTGGAAGCGGCTCAGGGCCACGATGGGCAGCATCCGGGGCAGATAAGTGACCAGGGCCATGCCCAGGAAGAGCAGCAGCACCTCGGTGCGCACGGTCATCACCTGACCATCACCCCCACGGTGGCCGCGATGACGGTGGCGACGATCACGCCCCAGCTGGGCTGCCCCAGCAGCCCCATGCCCACCGCGGTGGCGGCGGCCACCAGGGCTGCGATCCGGCGGCTGCGCGCACCCTCGCCCCGCAGGTGGGGCACCAGCAGGCCGATGAACATGGCGGAAAGCGCAAAGTCCAGCCCCAGGGCCTCGTGGTTGCCCGCGAAGCCGCCGGCCAGGGCGCCGGCCACGGAGGCGGCGATCCAGCTGGCCTGAGACGTGATGTGCAGCCCGGCGACGAAGGCGGGCCCGATGGGCCGGCCCCGCAGCAGCGAGGCGTTCACGGCGAAGGTCTCGTCGGTGATGCCGTAGGAGAGGAGGGCGTTGACCACCGGGCGGTTCTGCCCGAAGGAAGGCACCAGGGCCGTGCTCAGCAGGAGGTGCCGCAGATTGACCAGGAACGTGGTGGAGATGATGGCAGGGGCGGCCGCGCCGGCGGCGAGCATCTCCACGCCGATGAACTGGGCGGAGCCCGCGTAGACCAGGAGCGACATCAGGGCTACCTCGGCCACCGACAGGCCGGCCGTCTGTGCGAGCACGCCGAAGGCGAAGCCGATGAACAGGTAACCGAGGACGATTGGCAGCGCAGCTCTGCTGCCCGCTGGGAACGTCGCTGGCGGAAGGCTGGGCAGCACCTGCGGGGCTGTCATGTACGACACCTCCAAGGGACGATAGAGTAACCGAGAATATTAGACTTTGAAGCGCAAAATCCTACCTGAATTCCTCCGAATGGCCATCGGGGGGGCACCATCAGCAGGGGGAACGGACGACCCCCACCGGGCGGATGCGCGGTGGGGGTCGTTCGCGCACAGGCGGGTCAGGAGCTGCGTATGCCGGGTCGGTGCCAGGCACGGAGCCTACTGGAGCAGCGACCGGGCGTACGCCATCTCCGGGCCGTACTCGGCCTCATCCTTCACCGGCGTCTCCAGCACCACCGGCAGCCCGTCGAAGGCCCCCGAGCGCAGCAGGATCGCGAGGCCCTCTTCACCGATGAAGCCCTTGCCCAGGTTGGCGTGGCGGTCCTTGTGACTGCCGTGCTCGAACTTGGAGTCGTTCAGGTGAATGGCCTTGAGGAGCTGCCAGTAGCCCAGGGCGCGGGCGTGCGCCACGAAGTCTTCCCAGTCCTCCGGCCGGTAGATGCCCGCCGCAAAGGCGTGGCAGGTGTCGAAGCAGAAGGCGATGCGCTCCGGCTGCTCCACCCGGCTGCGCACCTCCATGAGCTGCTCCAGGTGGGTGCCCAGCTCCGATCCCTGCCCTGCGGTGTTCTCGAGGAGCAGCAGGCACGGGCCGGTGTAAGCCTCCAGCAGGCGGTTGATGGTCTCCACCATCCGGGACATGCCGTAGGCCTCGCCCTCGCCCACGTGCTTTCCCATGTGGCAGACGCAGCCCACGGCACCGAACGCCTCGGCGTTCTCCAGGTCCTGCTTCAGCGAGGCGATGGAGATCGCCTGGAGTTCCGGATCGGGCGTGGACAGGTTGGTGATGTAGGGGGCATGGGCCACCGCCACCAGCCCGTACTGGGCCATGAGGGCCCGCCCCTTCGCCGCCGCCTCGGGGTCGGCGGCCTTGCCCTGGAATGCCCGCGGGTTCTTGGTGAAGAACTGGAACGATTCGCAGCCGAGCTTGTGGGCGTTTTCCACCGCCGTGGGGAAGCCCTTGCTGATGCTCAGATGGCAGCCGATCTTCAACGTACTTTCACCTCAAGGGTGAGTATAACGCTTTTGAGGCGATTGGGGCGCATCACTGCGCCCGAACGTACAGGACCTCCTCGATGAACTCCTCTGGGTTCGCCGGGAGCGGATCCATCCAGTCCATTCTCACGGCGAGCGCCTCGGCCACCTGCGCGGCCAGTCGGGCGCGCATCGCCGGGTCCAGTTGCTGCCGCCGCTGCCAGTAACGACGGGCGGGCTGCAGGTCGTCTTCGCTGAGCCGCAGCGCATGCTCCCGCAGGCGGGTCAGGTCCACCGTGGGGTCGTGGGAAAGCCGGTCGGGCAGCACCGGCATCTGCTGGGGCCGGTCGCGCACCACCACCGTGCCGGCCGCCAGGTCGCCCAGGCGCTGGCGCCGCTGGGTGGCCAGCACGCAGATCGCGCCGATGAGGTAACTGGACGGCATGATGTCAATGATCCGCAGCAGGTTGCGCACCACCACCTGCGGGAAGGTCACGGGCATGCCGCTGACCTGCACCACGCGGATGCCCACGATGCGCTTGCCGATGGTCTGGCCGTTCCAGACGGCCTCAAAGACGGGCTTGTACAGCACCAACAGGAACAAGGCGGCCAGAGCCAGAATCACCATTATTGTGATTTCTGCGGCAGGGCTTGTCTGGGTGGCGGCGAGGACCATGGCGAACACCACGACCAGCATCGTGCCCACGATCCACTGGATCATGGAGTCGATCGCGGCCGCCACGAAGCGGCTGCCGAGGCCTACGGGTTCAAGGGACAAGTCCACACTCTCCGGCGTGTCGATGCGAATGGGCTCCATGGGATCACCTCGAGGAGGGTGTTGGCGGTTGAACTTCGACCAGTTCGTGGCACGGCGGCAGGAGACCTGGAAGGAGCTGGACCAGATCCTCGCTACCGTGCAGCAGCGGGGGGGCCGGCGGCTGCCCCTGGAACAGGTGGAGCGGCTCGGCCGGCTCTACCGGAAGGCCGCGTCCGACCTGGCATATGCCCGCACGTACTTCCCCGGTAGCCAGGCCGAGGCCTACCTCAACCAGCTCGTGGGGCGGGCGCACAACATCATCTACGCCGAGGAGACACAGCGGCTGCGCTCCCTCTGGCGTTTTTTCGCCTACACCGTCCCCGCCGGCGTGCGGGGGGCCTGGCGACCCGTGCTGCTCGCCGGCGGGCTGATGCTCCTGGGTGGGCTGGTGGGCTTTCTCGCCATCCTCACCGATCCCAACCTGGCCGAAGCCCTGGTGCCCGCTGACTTCCGCTACTACAAGCCAGAGGCCCGCGACGGTGAGATCCTCCCGGCAGAGTGGCGCACGCTGTTTGCCGCGGCGATTTTCCAGAACAACGTGTGGGTGGCCCTGCTGGCATTCGGACTGGGTGTCACCCTGGGCGTGGGGACCGCGCTGGTGCTCTTTTGGAACGGCCTCATCGTGGGGGCGCTGGCGGCGCACTGGTTCCAGGTCGGGCTCTCCTTCTCGTTCTGGGCGCTGATTCTGCCCCACGGCGTCCTGGAGCTGATGGCGATCTTCATGGCCGGAGGGGCCGGTTTCTGCCTCGGCTGGCCCCTGGTGGCGCCCGGCGACCTCTCCCGGCGGGACGCCTTCGTGGCCGGGGCCCGGCGGGCCGCCGTCCTCGTGGTGGGGGCGGTGCCCCTGCTCCTGATCGCGGCGGCCATCGAGGGTTTCATCACCCCCGCCGCCCTGCCGGAATGGTCCAAGTACGCCGTGGCTGCCTTGACCCTCGTCCTGGGCCTGGCCTACTGGCTCCTGCCCGGGCGCAGGGGCTCGCACAGTGCGGGCGCGGGCGGCCTTACAGACGGCCCTGCTCCTTGATCTCCAGGTACTGGTTCACCACGGCCGTAGAGAACGACTCCGGCGGCACGTCGATCACCAGCACGCCGCTGCGCTGCAGCCTGGCCCGCGCCTCTGCGCGCGCGGCCAGCACCTCCAGCGCGGCGGCTTTCGCGTATGTCTCACGCGCGCTCGCGGGCAGGCAGCGGCTCAGCGCGAGCAACTCCGGGTCGGTCAGGGTCACCACCAGCACCAGGTGGCGCGCCGCCATGGCGGAGAGATGGGTAATGAGTCCCTGGTTGATCTCCGGGTCGATCAGGTCGGTGAAGAGCACGATTAACGAGCGCTTGCGGTGCTTCGCCCGGAACCAGCCGAGCATCCGTCCGTAATCGGGCTCCACCTGTTCGGGGGCAACGTCGTACACGCTCTCCAACATCGCCATGACCTGGCCGCGGCCCTTCCGGGGGGGCACGAAGCACTTCACCTCGCCCCCGAAGAGCATCAGGCCCACCTGGTCCCCGCGTTCCACCGCCACCGTCGCCAGCAACAGCGCGGCGTTCAGTACGTGATCCAGCCGGGTGAGCCCCCCGATCTGCGGGACCATCAGACGGCCGGCGTCGATCAGGAGCATGATGGGCTGTGCGCGATCCGCCTGGTACAGGTTGGTCACCAGGGTGCCGCGCCGGGCGGATGCCGGCCAGTTGATCGCCCGGAACTCGTCCCCGACCTGATACTCCCGCAGCGACTCGAACTCGGTGCCGGCGCCCCTCCGGCGGGCCCGCTTCAGCCCCTCCAGCTGGCGGCCCGTCCGCATCGCCACCTCGTACTGCCTCACGGGTATCAGGTTGGGGTAGACCCGCGCCTCATCCGAGAGCGGCCAGGTGATGGTCTGCCGCCAGAGCCCCAGGGGCGAGCGGAACCGCCCGTGCAGCGGGCCGATGACGTACCGCCCGCGCCGCTTCGGCCGCACGCGGTAGGACGACTCGGTCCAGACGCCGGGCTGCAGCCGGACGACCGGCCACTCGGCCGCCGGCTCCAGGTGGAGGGGCAGGTCGTCCCGCACCTCCAGCGTCACCGGCCCACCGAGGCAGCGGAACGCCAGCCCCACGGGGTTGGCCTCGCCCAGCGAGAGCGGCCCGTCGATGCGGCGTAGCGCTTCGATGCGCCGGCGGGAGGCGAGGAGGTCGGCCACTGCCACCGCCCCCAGCAGGCTGGCCAGGAGGAGGCTGAGCCAGAGCAGCCCCGGCACGAGGGAAGGGGCCGCCGTGACCGCAAGGAGGAGGGGCAGCAGAGGCGTCGGGCTGAAACGGCGCGTGACCCGTGCGGCTCTCATCAGCGCGGGACCGGCAGGGACTGGAGGATCTGCTCCAGCACCTGGTCGGCCTGCACCCCCTCCACCTCGGCCTCGGGTCGGAGGAGAACCCGGTGGCGCAGCACGGGGCGCGCCATCTCTTTCACGTCGTCGGGCACCACGTAGTCCCGGCCGCGCAGGAGCGCCAGCGACTGGGAGCTCACCAGCAGGGCTACCGCCCCCCGGGGGCTGGCCCCCACCGCCAGCGAGGACCAGTTGCGGGTCGCCCGCACCACGTGGTTGATGTAGTCCAGCACTTTTGCCTCCACCGTCACCCGGCGGTGCGCGGCGCGCAGGGCGAGCAGGCCACCGGCGTCGAGCACCTTCTCGAGGCCCGCCTGCTCCAGTTCCTGGGCCCGGAAGCCCTGGTAGTGCCTTTCCAGGATGGTGCGCTCCTCGTCTTCCGCGGGGTAGTCGATGCGTACCTTCATCAGAAACCGGTCCAGCTGCGCCTCCGGCAGCGGATAGGTGCCCTCGTACTCGATGGGGTTCTGGGTGGCGATCACCATGAACGGCTGGGGCAGCGGGTAGGGCTGCCCGTCGAGGGTCACCTGCCGCTCCTCCATAGCCTCCAGCAGCGCCGATTGGGTCTTGGGCGGTGTGCGGTTGATCTCGTCGGCCAGCAGCAGGTTGGTGAAGATCGGGCCTCGTTTGACCTCGAAGGTGAGGTCCTTGGGATTGAACACAGTGGTGCCGATGACGTCGGCGGGCATGAGGTCCGGCGTGAACTGGATGCGCCGGAACTCGATGCCCAGCACCTGGGCGAGGCTGCGGACCATCAGGGTCTTGGCGAGCCCCGGCACGCCCTCGATGAGCACGTGCCCGCCCGCAAGCAGGGCCACGAGGAGCTGCTCCACGACCTGGTCCTGACCGACGATCACCTTTCGCAGTTCGGTTTCCACCCGCCGCAACGTGTCAACGATAGCGGTGTCCGGCATGATCGATTCTCCTTTGCAGACTCTCAACAGCGCGGGCCAGGGTGACCAGCTCCAGGTCAGACCGCGGAGGGGTGGAGGCCGACGCCCGGTCCAGCAGCTGCTCGATCTCTTTCTCCGGGACCCCGCACCGGGCGGCCGCCCGGTGGGCGATCTCGTCATGGGGGAGTTCCGCAACGCTGCCCGTCAGCCGGCCCAGGTGGGTCCGGAGCGAGCGGTACAGCGCCCGCAGGACCACCTCGGCAGCCCGGGCCCTGCGGTACAGCTGACTCATGGAGTGCACGTACTCCACCGCGGCGCGGGGCGGGCGGGCCGGAACGGGCCTCGGCGAGCCGAAGCGGGCACCGTAGGCCCAGAAGAGCAGCACCACCGCCAGGCCCAGCAGCGCCACGGAAACCCTCAGCGGCCCCCGCAGGACCTGCCACCAGTGAATGGGGGAGGTGAAGCCGTGGTGGTACTCGTCGAAGGCCACCTGTCCGCCCCCGGGCGGCCACAGGATCTGGAGAGCCAGGTCCAGATTCTGCTCCTCCCCGATATGGGCGTTGCTCAGCCAGTCGGTGTCGGCTGACCAGAAGACGCGGCCCTTGCCGATGCGCCACGAGATCAGCACCGGCCGGCCATCGGCATCCTTGAGGTGGACCAGGCGATCACCCACGTCGCCGGTGAAGCGGGCGGAACCCACCGAGACGGTGCGGATGCCCACCGTGACGGGGTGGGGCGCGGCGGGCCGCGCCGCACCGGCCTCCCCGGTTCTCAGGCGAACCTGCCAGGCGCCGGGCAGCCCGTCCGGCCTTCCGCCCAGCAGGACGACGCCGCCTCGGGAGACCCAGTCCTCCAGGGCCCGGATTTCGTCCTCCATCAGGCGGGGCACGTCCCAGATGACCAGGCGCTCCACGCTGCCGTCCAGCTTGCTGAGGGGCAGGGTCCAGCGCCGGGCCGCGCGCTGGTCCTCGAACACGGCGTAGATGGCCGAGAGTCCCGTGGGGCTTTGCGAGTACGTGGAGCCGACCTGGCTGAGGAAGGACGGGCTCTGGTCGTTCAGCAGCGTGCCGACGAAGATCAGCGCGATGACGCCGACGATGACCCACCAGAGGTCTCCTTTGCGGCTTGCGATACGGCATCCCCCTCTCGCCAGAGCTGCAAGATGAGCCCCTCGGCCTGTTGGTAGTCGTCCATGCAGGCCGACCGGCCTGCGTACAGGCAGGCGTCCACCAGGTCGTGGAGGTTGCGGAGTGCCGGCCGGAGTGCCGGTTGGCGCCGCCCCAACTGCACTTCGTGCTCCCGGTTGGTCTGGGCCGGGTGGTACCGAATGAGGCCCAGTTCGTCGAAGTGCTTGAGGAGGGCCAGGTGGGCCGTCCGCATGCCCTCCAGGTACTCCCCGCGCCCGGCGGCGGCCTGGGCACGCGCAAGGAGCTCGGCCGGGCGCAGCGGTCGTTCCGGCGCCGGCCCCTTTCCGCCCCGCCACACGGCATCGCGGCCCGCACCATGTCCCGACAGCATCTGGTAGACCTTCACGCCGGCCCAGATGAGGACGGGGACGCTTACGATGGCGAAGGCAAACAGGCCCAGTTCCTCGGCAGACGCCACGTCTTCTTCGTCGAGCCCCAACAGCCCCAGCCACCAGGCCCGCAGTCTTCCGAGCGTGTCGTGTACCCAATCCTGCAGCCGCACCTGTAACCGTACCAGGACCGACTGGCTGTGGATCTCGGCCAGGGCCCGGTCGAGGCTGCGGCGGGCATCGCGGACGGTTATGGGCCGGCCGTCGCGCAACTCCTCGGCCGCATCCAGGTGCACGTCAAGCACCCGCTGGGCGTGTTCCAGCGCAGAGCGCGGGTTCTCCTCGGCTGCGCGCAGGGCGTCCAGAAGGTCGCTCAGGTCGGCCTGCGCCACGCCGGCCGCGCTGGTGACTTCGGCGATGCCTTCCAGCCGTTCACGGGCGGCGCGCACCGCGGCGATCGCCCCCTCCTCGTCCCCCCGGCGCAGCGACACCTCTGCCGCCGCCAGCCGCCCACCGGCTTCCGAGAGGCGCTTTGCGTACGCCTCGGCCGGTATCGGGGCGGCCGCGGCGGGTGCCGCCACCGGCAGCCAGAGGAGGAGCAGGAGGAGGGCGATCCCCCGCCTCATGGCTGGTAGTCTGCGGGAGCGGATGCTGCCGCCTGTGCCGCAACCATGAGCTCCAGGTCGTACCCCTCCCTGCGCACGCGGGTGTCGAAGTAGATGAGGGTCAGGCCCACCATCGTGAAGGGCACGATGATGCTCGTCACCGCCCACTGCAGCAGCGAGCTCACGGCAGTGGGGATGAAGGACGCGGTGAGCGCCGTGGTGATGGCGGCGGCGAAACTCACGGGGCCGATGATGATCATGGAGAGCACGCCGGTCATCAGGCTGAAGACGATGCCGGTGCCCAGGAGAGGCCAGAAGCGGGACCAGGCCAGTTTGAACGACCGGCGGATGGCGGCGATGGGCCCCAACTGTTCCACTACCACGGCGTGGGTGGAGAAGATGCTCAGGACGAGCAGTGCCACGTACCCGACCAGCAGGGTGATGGGGGCGAGCACCACCAGGCCGGCGAGAATCAGCACCGGCAAGGCCACGATCCAGACCAGAATGAGCAGGGCGAACACGCCCAGCATGGGCCAGTAGCGGCCGGCGGCGACCCGGAACGTCTCGCCCAGCGGGACGGGCTCCATGTGCAGGACCGCCCGCGCCGCGACGTCGATCAGGGCGCCTTGGAAGAGCGGGTACAGAAGCAGGCCGCCGACGCTCATCCCGAAGAAGACTCCGAGCACGGAGAACAGCGGCGTGAAGTCGCCCATCTCAGCCGCTGTTGCCGCAAGGACCAGGGGATGGTCCGTGGGGTCCGCCATCAAGCCGGGCATCAGACTGATCTGCAAGAGCGCGAGGATGAGTCCGGGTAAGCCGACGAGGAGTCCGACGGCCACCAGCGGGCGCCAGTACCGCCCGAAAGTCCTGAACGTCTGGTCCAGAATCTGGCCCAGGTCTTTCGGTTGCAGGACTGCTTCCGGCCGATCCGGTCTGTACAGCGACATGCCTCAACCTCCCCAACAGTGTGAAACGATCTTTTACACTTTCGAATCACACCGCCAAAATCCTGCCCTTTGCCGCACGTTGCAGGCTTTCTCCAGGCCAGCCAAGTGGAATGCGAAAACGGGCTTTCGGGTTCACGGCATAAAAAAAGAGGGAGCGGTTGCCCGCTCCCCGGAAGGGCACTAGCCCTTCACTTCAGTCCAGATCTTATCGTAAATCTGGTTCATCTCGTCACCCAGATCGTCCAGCGACTCCGCCTTCTCCAGCCACTCCGCCGGCGGGTTGATGGCCTTGTTGGCCAGATCCTCCGCGGAGATGTAGGGCTCGGCCGCCTTGTTGGGGTTGCCGTAGGGGTACGCTGCCGAGATGCGCGCACTCACCAGCGGATCCAGCAGGAAGTTGATGAAGACCTCCGCCGTGTACTTGTGCGGCGCGTCCTTCGGAATCGCCACGTGGTCGATCCAGATCGTCACGCCCTCCGGCGGGATGATCCACTCGAACTCGTCGCTCTCCCGCATCACGAGGGCCGCCTCGCCGCTCCAGACCACGCCGCCCCAGACCTCGCCGCCTAAGAGCAGGTCCTTGGGGCTGTCGCTGTTGAAGGCCTTCACGTTGGGCTTGAGCGCCTTCAGCTTCTCCTTGGCCGCCTCCAGGGCCTCGGGATCGGTGGTGTTCAGCCCGTACCCCATGGTGCGCAGCGCGATGCCCACCATCTCCCGGGCGTCGTCCGGCACCACCAGCTTGCCCGCGAACTCCGGGTTCCACAGGTCGTCCCACGACTTGATCTGGTCCGGGTCGATCTTCTCCTTGTTCACCACGATCCCGGTGGTTCCCCACACGTACGGCACCGAGTAGTCGTTGTTCGGATCGTGCTCGAGCCCGCGGAAGCGCGAGTCGATGTTCTTCAGGTTCGGCACGTTGGCGTGGTCGATCTGTTCCAGCAGCCCCTCGCGCTGCAGCACCTTGACCATGTAGATCTCGGGGATGATGATGTCGTAGCCGGAGGCGCCGGCCTTCAGCTTGGCATGCATCTCCTCGTTGCTGGAGTAGGTGTCGTAGTTCACGCGCACGCCGTACAGCTGCTCAAACTCCGTGATCACCGACTGGGGCAGGTACTCCGTCCAGGTGAAAACGTTGAGCTCCCCAGAAAGCCGGCTCATGTCCACGCCGGGATCCCGCTCGGGCCGGGGCAGGTCCGAGGCCATGCTGGTGCTGCCAGAGGAGCACCCCGAGAGGGCCAAGGCCGCCAGCAGGACGGTGGCGGCCGCCAGCCCCACGCGCTTGTGCATTCCGCTCATCCTCCCACTTCATTAGAAAATTCGGTTTTGGGTCAGCCGCTGGAAAAGGGTGGTGGCTACGGCCGTCACCAGCAGCATGACGGTGGACAGTGCATTGACCTCGGGGGTCAGGCCGGTCTTCATCATCCCGTAGACACGCAGGGGCAGGGTGGTCGACCCCGGGCCTGCGGTGAAGAACGAGAGGATGAAGTCGTCCAGCGAAAGGGTGAACGAGAGCAGCACGGCAGCCAGAATGCCGGGGGCCAGGAGCGGCAGCGTCACGTGCCGGATCGTCTGCCACGGAGTGGCACCCAGGTCGCGAGCCGCCTCCTCCAGGCGCTCGTCCATGTCACTCAGGCGGGCCCGCAGCACCAGCACCACGTATGAGATCGAGGTGCCCACGTGGGCCGCCAGCATGGTGCCCAGCCCGAGCTGGATGCCCAGTGCCGTGAACAGCACCAGCGCCCCGACGCCCAGTACGATATCGGGCAGCACCAGGGGCAGGTAAAGGAGCCCCTCTACCCACAGGCGGCCGCGCACCTGCCGCCGGTGCAGGGCGAGGGCGGCGGCCGTGCCCAGGGTGGTGGCGATCACGGCCGTGGCGGTGGCGATGATCAGGCTGTTCTGGACCGCCTCCCAGAGCAGGCGGTTGTGGAACAACCGCACGTACCAGTCCAGCGTGAAGCCCTTCCAGATCGCACTGGTGCGGGAACTGTTGAAGGAGAGAACGACGAGGATGAACACCGGCAGATAGAGGAAACCGAAGACCAGTGCGGCGTACGCGCCCAGCCAGTTACGCCTTCCTCTCACCGCTGCACCTCCCCGCCGTCCAGGCGCCCGGCCCGCTGCACCAGCAGGGCCACCACCAGTGCCACCGCGGCCAGGACCAGCGCGACGGCGGCGCCGAAGGGCCAGTTGCGGGCCTGCAGGAACTGGTTCTGGATGAGGTTGCCCACCATGACGGACCTGGCGCCGCCCATCAGGTCAGGCACCAGGTACATGCCGAAGGCCGAGATGAAGACCATCATGCAGCCCACGAGCACGCCAGGGCGGGAAAGCGGCCAGGTCACGTTCCAGAACGTGGCAAACGGGCTCGCGCCCAGGTCCTGGGCGGCGTTGAGGAGCCGCTGGTCGAGCTTTTCGAGGTTGGCGTACAGCGGCAGGATCAGGAGGGGCAGCAGGGTGTAGACGAGCCCCACCTGCACCGACGCCTCATTATAGAGCAGGGGGAGCGGTTCATCAATCATTTTCGCGGCCATGAGAATCGAGTTGATCACCCCCTGGGCCCGGAGGAGCGCCATCAGGGCGTAGGTACGCACCAGGAAATTGGTCCAGAACGGGATGATCACCAACAGGAGCAGCCTGCCCCGCCGCTGGAGCGGGCTGCGGGCGATATAGTAAGCCAGGGGGTAGCCCAGGAGCAGGCAGAGGAAGGTGGCCAGTCCCGCCTGCAGGATCGAGCGCACGAAGATGCGCAGGTAGATCGGATCGGCCAGGCGGGCGTAGTGCTCGAGGGTGAAGCCCTGGGGCAACGGCGAGTCCGGGGCGATGTGCGCCGCAAAGCTGTAGGCGAGCATGAGCACGAGCGGCGCTGCGACCAGGGCCAGCAGCCAGAGCACGGTCGGGGCGAGTGCCGCCCATCCGCTTCGCCGCGTCATGGCGCCACCACCACGCAGTGCTCGGCGCTGAAGCAGAGCTCCACCTGGTCGCCCAGATCAGGTCCGGGCCCTGCCGGCAGCAGAGCAGCCAGGCGCCGTCCAGCCACCTCCACGACCAGGCGGACACCCGTGCCGACGAAGAGCCGTTCAGCCACAATGCCGTGCACCCGGTTCTCCGCCGGGCCCACCGGGGTCGCAGAACCCGGCCAGCGCACGCGCACCTGCTCGGGCCGCAGCGCCACCGTCGTGCGGCCCGGCCCCACGTGCCGGTCCACGAGCAGGTGGTAGTCGCCCCAGCGCAGGCGGCCGGAGGCGGCACCCTCGCCCTCCAGCAGGTTGGCCTCGCCCAGAAACTGCGCCACGAACCGGGTGGCGGGGCGCAGGTAGACCTCCTCGGGCGTCCCCAGCTGCTCGATCCGGCCGTTCCGCATCACCGCGATACGGTCGGACATGGCCAGGGCCTCCTCCTGGTCGTGCGTCACGTAGAGGAAGGTCGCGCCCAGCCGCCGCTGCAGTTGCCGCAGTTCCACCTGCATGGCCCGGCGGAGCTGCAGGTCCAGCGCCCCCAGCGGCTCGTCCAGCAGCAGGACCTTCGGTTCCAGCACGAGGGCGCGCGCAAGGGCAACCCGCTGCTGCTGCCCCCCGGAGAGCTCGTGGGGCCGCCGACCCCCCATGCCCTCCAGTCGGACGAGTTCCAGGGCAGCAGTGACGCGCCGCTTGATCTCGGCCTGGGGAACCTTCTGCATGCGCAGGCCGAATGCGACGTTGTCGAACACGGTCATGTGGGGGAAGAGGGCGTAATGCTGGAAGACCGTGTTCACCGGTCGCTTGTAAGCCGGGAGTCCCTGAACCGGCTTGCCCGCGAGCCAGATCTCGCCGCACGTGGGCTCCTCGAACCCGGCCAGCAGCCGCAGGGTGGTCGTCTTGCCGCAGCCGCTGGGGCCGAGGAGCGTCAGGAACTCTCCCGGACGAATTTCGAGGTTGAGATCGGTGAGGGCTTCGGTCGAACCGAACGTCTTCGACACGCCCCGAAACTCGACCATGTTGTTCGTAGCGGTCTCACGCCTTTCTTCCAAGATTTTGGGCGTGTTCTCCCCTGCGCGATCGCATAGGGCACACGCCAGCCATGATCATTCGTCCCCCCGGGGATCGGTTCCTTCAATGGTTGGCCTCCAAACGAAAAAATCAGCGGCCGCCAGATGCGGGCGGCCGCGTGCGGCTGCTTTTCAGGCGCTGGGACGGTGGGTCAGGCAATCGGAGGCGTGCACCCGTTGCGGCCGGATCACCCGCAGCCGGGCGCGGCTCTTGGCGCGCCGCCGCGGCGCCCGCCGCCGCTCCTGCGCGGGCGCCGGTGCGGGCTCCTGCAGGGCGATCCACTGGGCCACGATGAATGCCACGGCCATGATCAGAAGGCAGAGCAGCGCGTGGGTATCGGGAGTCACCTGGAACAGCATGCGATCTCCCCCTTCCGCAGGCCGTCAGCTGTATCGTTCGTGAAAGCTCGAACAAGCCAGGGCAAACCCTTCGTTCCAAATCTATTGTAACCGAGGGCTGCACCGGCGCCCATGACCCGGACGCCCCATTTGGGAGACCCCCATTGGTGGAGGAGCCGTAGGCACGCGGCTACGAGGGAGGGAGTAGGCCTACCCGTCCACAGGCAGGAACCGGCCGCGCTGCAGCGAAGACTACCAGAAAATGGATGCAGGAGGGCTGGCCGTGTGGTCGCGCCCTGCGCTTGTTCTGGCTGCGGCCCTGGCGGTGGGCATCGCACTGGCGGAGTGGGCGAGGCCCCATCTCGCGCTCTGCCTGGCTGCCTTCACACTGTTGGTCGGGCGGTTCCTCACCGGGCGCCGGAGCGGGGTGATGCTCCTGGCGCTGGTGGTCGCGTTCGGCGCCCTGCGTCATACGTACGCGCAGATGGTGGGCCGGGGGAACCTGGAGGCATGGACGGGCCAGCGCGTCCGCCTCACCGGGACCGTGGTGAGCGAGCCCGAGCTGCGCCAGCCGGGCCGGGTGGCGTACACCCTCGCCGCGGAGTCGGTGGACGGGCACCCCGTCCGGGGCCGGGTGCGCGTGACCCAGCGGGCGGGGTCCCAACCCGCATTCGGCGAGCGCGTTGCCCTGTCGGGCCGCCTCGAGCGCCCTTCTGGGCCCCGCCACCCGGGCGGGTTCGACGAGGCGGCTTACCTCGCCCGCCAGTCGGTCTACGTGGTGATGGAGGCCGGAACCCCGGAGCGGCTGGGGCCCGGGGCGCTGGATCCGGTCCGGCGGGCCGCGGTGGCCACACGGCTGCGCCTGGAGGGCGTGCTGTACCGGGCGCTGCCGGAGAGCCACGCGGCCCTGATGGCGGGCCTGCTGTTCGGGAGCCGGTCGGACCTGCCGGAGGACGTGGCGGCGGCCTTCCGGGCCACCGGCGTATTCCACCTGCTGGCCGTGAGCGGCGGCAACGTCGCCATGCTCGTCGTGCCGCTCCTCTGGTTGCTCCGGCGGGCCGGGTTCAGCCGGGCCGGCGCCTCGGCCCTGGCCATCCCCGCGGTCCTGTTCTTCGTCTTTCTCACCGGCGCGACGCCCTCCGTGCTGCGGGCCGGCCTCATGGCGATGCTCGTGCTGGCGGGCGACATACTGGGGCGGGAGCGGGACCCGCTCAACACCCTCGGCGCCGCCGCCGGGCTTCTGCTGGGGCTCATGCCCGGGCTGCTCTTTGACCTGGGCTTTCAGCTCTCGGTGAGCGCGACGCTGGGCATTCTGCTCCTCGCGGAGCCGATCCGAAGCTGGCTCGCGCCCCGCCTTGCGCTGTTCCTGCCGGAGCCGGTGGCGAGGGGGGCGGCGGACGGACTGTCGGTCACCTTCGCGGCGCAGGCGCTGGTGGAGCCCCTGAGCCTCCATACCTTCGGCGTGTTCTCTCCCGTGGCTCCCGTGGCCAATCTTGTGGTGGTCTTCTTCGTGGGCTGGCTGGTGCCCGGCGGGATGGCGGCCGTGGTGCTGGGGCTCATCTTCCCTCCGGCCGTCTGGCTGCTCGGGGCCGTGGGCCGGTGGGCCTTGACCGGGCTCATCTACACGGTGAAGGCCCTGAGCGCGCTCCCGCTGGCGCAGCTGGAGGTGGGCCGGCTGCCCCTGGCCGGCGTGCTCCTCTGGTACGGCCTGCTTCTGCTTGCGATTCCCGCCCTGCGCACGCGGCTCTCCGCCGTCTCGCGGTCCGCCTGGCAACGCCTGCGCGCCGCTCTCGCGGGAAACCGGGCCACCGGGGCCCTCATCCTGCTGCTGGCCCTGGGCGCCGTGCTCTCCTGGCGCCTGGCCCTTGCCGCACCGCCCGACCGGCTCGAACTGGTCTTCCTCGACGTCGGGCAGGGCGACGCCATCCTGATTCGGGCCCCTGGCGGGCGGGCCGCCCTGGTGGACGCGGGCCTGGCGTACGCGGCGCAGTCCGGGGGCGGCTTTGACGCCGGTGCCGAGGTGGTGGTGCCTTACCTGCGCCGCGCAGGGGTGCGCCGGCTCGACTACCTGGTGCTGACGCACCCCGACGCCGACCATGTGGGCGGGGCGGAGGCGGTGTTGCGCCAGATTCCGGTGGGCCTGGTGCTGGTGAGCAGTACCGAAGGCGCCGAGCCCCGGCATGTCGCGGCTCTGGTCGCGGCCGCCGAACGGGGCGTGCCCGTGCGGGTGGCCCGGGAGGGCGAGACGCTTGCCCTCGGGGAGGGCGTGCGGCTTCATGTGCTCGGCCCGCCTGCCGTGCCTATCACCGGCAGCCGGTCCGACGACAACGCCAACTGCGTGGCCCTTCGGCTCACCTACCGGCGGGTGGCGGCCCTCCTGGCCTGCGACCTGGAGGCGGAGTCAGAGGAGCGGCTGCTGAAGCGGGGTTACGACCTGTCGGCCGACGTGCTGAAGGTGGCCCACCACGGCTCTCGCCACTCGACGACCGAATCGTTCCTCCGTGCGGTCGCCCCCGCGATCGCCGTGATCTCCGCAGGGAGCGGCAACCCGTTCGGCCACCCCCACGACGAGGTGCTGGAACGACTGCACGCCGCCGGCGCTGCGGTCTGGCGCACGGACCGGCACGGTACGGTGACGGTGCGGACGGATGGGTTCCGCATCTGGACGGCAGGGAGTGCGGGCAGTCCGGAGGACGCGGAAAGCCGGCCCCCCGGGCTCTGGGGCCGGCGCTGGTTCGGGGCGTGGTGAGCGGGCACCCGGCGCGGGCAACTTCCCTCAGCGGCGGCGACGGTCTCCCCCGCGCCGGCTTCCCCGACGGCGGTCTCCTCCGGGCGAGTCGGACTGCACGCGGTCCGCCCGCCGGATGGCCCTCAGGCGGACCACCTTGTCGGCGTTGATCTCAGGGTCGCCCACCTCCTTGGGCGGCCAGCGGTAGCGGGCGAACCGGGCGGCCCGCACGGTGGTCCAGGCCCACAGCGGGGCGAGTGCGCCGATGGTGACGACCTGCAGGGCGGCGATGAAAAACACGGCCCAGAGTCCCGCCGGCGGCAGGGCCACCGGGAAACTCCAGCCGATCAGGAGCACCAGTGCGCCCGCAGGCAGGGCGATGAGGGAGGCGAGCCCGAGGGCCGTATGGAGCCCGCCGGCGGCCAGGTAGCGGGCCTGTCGGTAGTCCCGCCGCGAGAGCACGAACCCGGCCACCACCATGGAGAGCAGCCCGGCGATGGCCGAGGCCCCCGCCACGAGGTAGGCCGCCTGCCGGAGGGAGGCGTACGAAAGCTCCCCGAAGACAACGTGCCGCCCCCAGAGGGCCAGGAGCATGAGCGTGAACAGGGCGGCGTACGCCAGGTGCGCACGGAAAGCGGCGCCGCCCAGACGGGTGCGGTAGAGCACCAGCAGGTAAAGCAGCAGAACCAGAAGCCCGGGCCCCAGGTAAGGCAGGCGCGCCTTGGCGCCCGATACGAGCCAGGCCTCGCGTGCCTCCGCCATCTGCCGCTCCAGGCCGCTCAGGTAGTCTTCGGCCTCCACCGCCGAGGCCGGCGGCTCCGGCACCTCCGCCGGGGCGCCGTAGGCGGCGAGGGCCGCAGCCACAAACGCCCGCCGGGAGGAGAGGTACACCTGTACCACGGCATCGAGGGGCCGCCCCTGGGCGGCGAGGGCGCTGTCGATGGGCCGCCCCTGTGCGGATACGGGCACCGGCAGCCCGGCCAGTGCGGCCAGGGTCGGCGCCACGTCGTAGACGGTGGCGTCGCCGCCGGCGCCGGAGACCACCCCGCTGCCGGCCAGGACCAGCGGAAGGGTCGAAGGCCTCCCGGAGGCGGCGTCGGCGGTGCCGAGCACCACGACAGCGGTCTCGCGCCAGTCGATCAGGTCGAAGAGGGCGACCAGGCGGGCGTCCAGTTCCGCCAGCGCGTCGTCGCTGCGGCCCCGGGAGAGGTCGTCCGCCTCGATGACCACCAGGCCGGGGCCGCCGGGAGCCAGCAGGTCGGCCACCGCGGGGGCACCCAAATCCTGCTCTCCCAGCCAGGGATCGAGCCGTCCGGCAGCCAGGGCATCCAGGGCCCGGCCACCCGCACCGCCGGCCCGGACCTGGCTCCGGGCGGCCGCCTGAAGCAGGTCGTCGGCGGTCAGCGCCGCCTCGCCCGCGCCCACGAGTACGCCGTGGTAGGCGGGCGGTGCACCGGTGAGCAGGCTGGCCAGAAGCGGCGCCTCGCCGGCGAACCCCGACGCCGTCAGCCGGTAGCCTGCGCCCCGGCGGTGCAGCCAGTCTACCGACGGCAGCCGGTGTGCATCCTCGGTGGTGAGCCCGTCGATGATGAGGAAGACGACCCGGTCGGCGAGAGGTGCCGACCCCGCCGTCAGCGGCTCGGCGCTGACGACGGGCCGGAAGTTGGACAGCCGGGCCACGCCTTCCGCCGCAGCGCGCCAGGCGCCGTAGGCCGCACCGAACAGCAGGCAGATGAGCAGCAGCACGGCAGGACCGCGGCGCACGGGATCGCCCCCTTGTTTGACGGTGAATGCTCATAGATTCCATCTGTGGCGGTGGCCCTCCTGCAGGGAGCCGGGTGCGGCGCCCCGAATCCTTGCAGGCAGAGCAAGCTGAGGGAGTGGCGCGGCGTGCATTACCGGGAAGCCCTGGCAGAAATCGAGAAGGGCCAGATCCGGCCGGTCTACCTCGTGTACGGAGGGGAACCGTTCCTCATCGACGAGGTGCACCGCGCCCTGAAGGGCGCGGTGGTCCGGCCGGAATCGGCCGACTTCAACTACCACGTGCTCGAACCCGGCCCAGATCAGGTGACGCAGGCGCTGACCCTGGCCCAGACCCAGCCGTTCTTCGCCGAGCGCCGCCTGGTGGTGGTGAAGGAATGCCCGGCGGTGGTGCCGCGGCGGAAGGGGGCGGCGGAGAAGGAGCCGCCGGAGGGCGCGGAGGGGCCGGCGGATTCCGGAGAGCCGCCCGCGAGCGGGGCCGACGCCGCCCTGCTGAGCTACCTGAAGGCGCCGGCACCGTCCACCGTCCTGCTCTTCCTGGCCGGCGCCGTGGACGCGCGGCGAAAGGTCACCCGGGCGCTCGCCGCCGCCGGGGCGGTGGTGGAATGCCAGCCGCTCAAGCCGGAGGATGCGGTGATGTGGGTGCAGCAGCGGGCGCAGTCCCGGGGCAAGCGGCTGGGCACGCAAGCGGCGAACCTGCTGGTGGAGCGCATTGGGCCGGACCTCTCGCTCCTGGACAGCGAACTGGAGAAGCTGGTGCTCTACGTGGGCGAGGCCCGGGAGATTCCGGCCCGCGCCGTGGAGGCCATGGTCTCCAACCTCGCCGAGACGGAAATCTGGCGCCTGGCCGACGCCGTGCTGAGGCGGGACCGCACCCGGGCGATGGTGCTGCTGGACCGGCTGCTCGCGCAGGTGGACCACCCGCTGCAGCTGCTCGTGGCCGTCACCAACCGATTCCGGCAGTTGCTCCTGGTGAAGGCGCTCTCGACCGAGGGTCTCTCCCAACGGGACGGGGCTGCCCGGGCCCACATGCACCCCTACGCTTACGCCAAGATGGCGGAGCAGGCGCGGGCCGTGCCGCGGGAGGACATCGTCCGCGCCCTGGAGCGGCTCCTGGACGCCGACGTGGCCATGAAGTCGGGCTTCGACCCGCGGCTCACCCTGGAGACGGTGATCGTGGAACTCATGGGAGAATGAAGGGCGACAAGACAGGAGCCCCAACCGCAGCCTGTGCGGTTGGGGCTTCACGCTTCGTGTGGGATTCGGCGGAGTTCTGGCCGTTCAGCTGTTGGCGGCCTGGCCAGACTGGGTGGCCTTGAGCAGCATCCGGGCCAGACGTGCCTTCTTGCGGGCAGCAGTATTCTTATGGATGACACCCTTGGACGCGGCCCGGTCAAGCGCCGAGAAGGCCTTGTTCAGGAGGACCTGCGCGTTCTCGGTGCCAACAGCCTCCCGGTACTTGCGAATAGCGGTCCGGAGGCTGGACTTGACCATCTTATTGCGCAGCGTGCGCTTCACGGCGATCAGGGCACGCTTCTTCGCGGACTTCGTGTTAGCCAATTCCTCACCTCCAACGTGGCTATTCTAGCACGCGTAAGTATGGCATGCAAGGGAAATCGCGCCGCGAATAAGGGACGTGACGCGCGTTCACACTACCCGTCAGGGAAACGGAGGTGTGAATGGCCGTGCTGGGTGCAGTGGTGCGTTTCGTCGTCTCTGCGCTGGTGCTGATGGTGGTGAGCTGGCTGACCCCGGGCTTTCAGGTGAGCGGTTTCTGGGGCGCCTTGTTCGCGTCGCTGGTGATCGCCGCCCTCGGTTGGGCCGCGCAGGCCATGCTGGGTCGGGGGGCGTCGCCCGCCGGACGGGGATTCGCAGGGTTCATCTCTGCCGCGATCATCATTTATCTGACAGGTTGGCTCTTCCCCGGGTGGCTGGCCGTCACCTGGTGGGGGGCGCTGATCGCTTCCTTCATTATCGGACTCGCCGACGCCGTGGTTCCCACCGCACTGCGCTGATGGACCCGGCCTCCCGGGCGGCCCCCCTTGCTGCTTGGCAGGGGGGTTCTTTGCATGCGGCGAACCATTAGGAGCCCCGGCATCGTCCTATCAGCGAACAGCCGGCCGTGCAGGCGGCCCGGCACCGTCGCTGAGGTGATGCCGCTTGTCCCTTCCGGAAACCCGGCACCAGACCGACGCACCGCGCAGGAGGCGCTCCTGGCGGGCGCTGCTGGCCGCACTGCTCCTCGCGGCAGCCACCGGCGTCGGCGGCTTTTTTCTGGGGCAGTACACGGCTCCGCACTCGCTCCTGGACCCGCTCTGGGTCCGCGCTTACCTGAACCGGCCGCTGGATGAGTCGGCACCGGGGGAAGGCTTTTGGATCACGGGCTACTATGTGGACTACGACGACGACTCGCTGGAGTCGGTACGCCTGAACGCGCCGCACCTGGACCAGGTGATCATCTTCGGGCACGGGTTCGACTGGGAAGGAAACGTGGTCGGCAAGGATCAACACCTGCTCCGGGGCGTGACGGGCGAGCAGAAGCGCGTGCTGCTGTTTGGCAACTTCCACGAGGGTGGCTTCGACGCCGACCTCGCCCACCTGATCCTCACCGATCCGCAGGTGCAGGAGCGGGCGATCTCCGGGATGCTGAACGAGGCGGCCCGGCTGGGCGTGGCTGGCCTGCAGATCGACTTCGAGAACCTCTATCCGGAAGACCGGGATGCGTACACCCGGTTCCTCACCCGACTCAAGGACCGGCTGGAGCCGCTGGGGCTCACGCTCTCCGTGGCCGCTGCGGCCAAGACGGCCGACACCGCCACGGGTTGGGGCGCCGCCACGGACTACGCCGCCGTCGGCCAGATCGTGGACCACTTCTACATCATGGCATACGATGAGCACTGGCTGGGCGGGGAGCCCGGGCCCGTCGCCTCGCTGGGCTGGGTGGAGCAGGTGATTCGGTACGCCATCGGCGTGATGCCCTCGCAGAAAATCGTGCTGGGCGTCCCGTCGTATGGCTACGAGTGGGCCGCCGAATTCGAGGAGGGGGCGTCGCCCAACGCTGCCTACGGCCCGGGGCGGATGGCGCGCCGTGCCGCCGACTTCGGTGCCGAGGTGTACTGGGACCCCGTGGCCGGGGAGAACAAGGCGGTCTTCGTCAGCGACGAGGGCACGCGCATCGCCTGGTACCCGGACGAGCGCAGCCTGGACGCCAAGCTGCGCCTCGCCTACCAGTATAACCTGAAGGGGGTCGCCGTCTGGCGGCTGGGGCTGGAGCCCGAGGAGTGGTGGCACCGCATGGGCGCCTTCCGGCTCAATCCGGAGAAGTAGCCGACGTTCAGCCTACCCGGCGCGGCGCCGATGTGATAATCTATTGGCATCATTCCGAAACCAAGGGGGGCCACGTGTGATGCGCTTGCAAGAGGTCGCAGCCGAGCTGGCCAGGCGCATGAACTGCACCGTCGAACCGGGGCCCGAGGATGCCGCGGAGGTGACCGTGAGAGGGAAAGGGTATCGCTTCGTGGTGGCCGGCTTCTTCGGCGGCTGGCAGGCGACCCTGTATGTGCCGGACCAGAAGCCGGTTACATTCTATGGCGAGGCCGTGGAGATGCTGGAATACCGGCTGAAGGGCTGGCTGTCCGGCAGGCCGGTGGAGTAGCACAGACAAATCGCTTGATTCTGCTCCCTGCCGGATGTACAATAGGCTCCGGAAGCCAGCGGGCGAGCGTCTGCGTGGTTCTTCTTTTTTTCCTGTGCCGGCGAGAGCCGGCAATTCGGCGTATTGTGAGGAGAATGCCACATGGAGGAAAACAAGCCGGTTGTTCTGTCGCCGGAAGGCCTTCAGCAGCTCCAGGAGGAGCTGGACTATCTGCGCAACGTCAAGCGCAAAGAGGTGGCCGAGCGCCTGAAGGAGGCCCGCTCGTACGGCGACCTCTCCGAGAACTCGGAGTACGACGATGCCCGCAATGAGCAGGCATTCGTCGAAGGGCGGATCACGCAGCTGGAGAACATGCTGCGCAACGCCGTGGTGCTGGACGAAGAGGACGCCGCCGCGGCGGCCGGCACGGTCCGGCTGGGCTCCGTGGTGGTGCTGAAGGACCTGGAGTTTGGCGACGTGCTGGAGTACACGATCGTCGGGACGGTGGAGGCCGACCCCTCCAAGAACAAGATCTCCAACGAGTCCCCGGTTGGCCAGGCCATCATGGGCAAGTCCAAGGGGGAGATCGTGGAGGTGCATGCCCCCATCGGGACGATCAAGTACGAGATCCTCGACGTGAAGTAACACAAGGAACCCCCGACCCATTCCGGGCCGGGGGTTTAGTTTTGTCCGAAGCGGGGAGGGGGCTCCCGCCCTCTCCCCATCCCCGCTCCCTATTGGTTGGTCACCGCGCACCGCGACTTGTCATAACGCCTGCGCCCTGTCCGTACAAATGGGTAAGCCAACCCATGCAGGCGAGGTGAGTCCGATTCTCCGGAACTTCTGGACGGCGCGGCCGCTCCTGGTCGCCTACGCGGTGGTGACCGCCGCCACCCTTGGCCTGCTCGTGAACCGCCAGCCTTCTGGCGCCGGCACCATTCCGGCGATGACCGATTCTGCTGCCGCCGTCGCCCGCACTGAGCCGGACCGGCAAGGGCCGCCGCTTTGGCTGCAGCTCTTCCGCCCCGGGTTGCCCACCGCCCGGCGGGTGTTGCATACGGCGCTGCCGGCCCTCGCACCCGCCACCGGTGCGGCCGAGGGCGCGGCCCGCGATCTGCGCTTCTGGTGGACAGGCCCCGGGCAGCCGCAGCCCCAGACCCTCTTCCAGGCGGCCCTGCCGTTCCTGCGCCCGCCGGCTGAACCGGCGGAGACCCCCGAGCCCCCGACGGCCGGCCCGGAGGCAGAGCCGGCGGTCCCGACGGGCGAGAGCCCCGGTCCTGAGGTTCAACCCGCGCAGGAGCCGCCGCCGGCGCCCGCGACCGAGCAGCGGACGATGGAGGTGGTAAACGGCGGGCTGCCGCTGGTGGGCATCTACCACACCCACGACTACGAGTCGTACATCTCGGAGTTTCCCGACCTTGCGGTGAGCACTGACCAGGACCTGATGCTTGTGGCCTCGTTCGACCACAGCAAGCGGACGATCGTGGACGTCGGGGAGATTCTTGCCCGGCGGCTGCGCGATCTCGGCGTGACGACCGTCCACGCCCCCTTCCGGCACCAGGAACTGGGGTACGACTATGCCTACCAGGCCTCGCGGGTGACCGCCCAGCGGATTCTGCGGGAGGCGCCCACCGTGAAGGTGCTCCTCGACCTGCACCGCGACGGCAACATGAACCTGGACTCCACCACGTACATCGACGGTCTGCCGGTGGCCCGGGTCCGGTGCGTCATCGGGGCCCGCGAGGATCTGGTCCACTGGCAGGAGAACCTGGCGTTCTGCAACGCGCTCATGGCGAAGATGGAGGAGGCCCATCCGGGCATCACCCTGCCGACGCTCACTCCCCAGGCGCGCTACAACCAGGACCTGCTGCCCGGTGCGATCCTCCTGGAGATCGGCAACGCTCTCAACACCTTCGAGGAGGCGGAGCGGGCGATCCACTACCTGGCGGAGGCGCTGGCGGAGCTGCTGCGGTCCGGGGAGTACCCTGGTGCCCCCTGAGCGTGCTATAATAATCTGAAGCCTATTTTGGGGGGGCGAAACAGGAGGGCATGGTCGACCAGAAGCACATCCGCAACTTCTGCATCATCGCCCACATCGACCACGGCAAGTCCACCCTGGCCGACCGGCTGATCGAGTACACCGGGGTGCTGAGCAAGCGGGAGATGGAAGATCAGGTTCTCGACACGATGGAACTCGAGCGGGAACGGGGCATCACCATCAAGGCCCAGTCGGTGCGCATGGAGTACACGGCCGACGACGGTGAGCGCTACGTCCTGAACCTGATCGACACCCCGGGGCACGTCGACTTCCACTACGAAGTCTCGCGCGCCCTCGCGGCCTGCGAGGGCGCCTTGCTGGTTGTCGACGCCTCGCAGGGCATCGAGGCGCAGACCCTGGCTAACGTCTACATGGCCCTGGAGCACGACCTCGAGATCATCCCGGTGATCAACAAGATCGACCTGCCTTCGGCCGAGCCGGAGAAGGTAAAGAAGGAGATCGAGGAGGTCATCGGCCTCGACACCTCGATCGCCGTCATGGCGTCGGCGAAGACGGGCGCTGGGATCAAGGAAATTCTCGAAACAGTTGTCAACTTTGTGCCGCCGCCCCAGGGGGACGAGCGGGCGCCGCTGCGCGCGCTCATCTACGATTCGTTCTATGACTCGTACAAGGGCGTTGTGACCTACTTCCGCGTCTTCGACGGCACGGTGCGGAAGGGCGACCGGATCCGGTTCATGGCCACCGGCAAGGAGTTCATCGTGGACGACCTCTACATCTTCCGGCCCGGGCTCACCCCGGTGGACGAGCTCAAGGCCGGCGAGGTGGGCGCGCTGGCGGCGGCCATCCGGGAGGTGAAGAACGTCCGGGTGGGCGACACGATCACCCTCGCCACCAACCCGGCCCAGGAGCCCCTGCCCGGCTACCGGAAGGCGACGCCCATGGTCTTCACCGGCCTGTACCCGGTAGAGACCAACGACTACAACCGCCTGCGGGACGCGCTGGAGAAGCTTCAGCTGAACGACGCCTCGCTCTCCTTTGAGCCCGAGACGTCGGAGGCCCTGGGCTTCGGCTTCCGCTGCGGCTTCCTGGGCCTGCTGCACATGGACGTCATCCAGGAGCGGCTGGAGCGGGAGTTCGACCTGGACCTGATCACCACCGCGCCGAACGTGGTGTACCGCATCAACCTGACCAGCGGCGAGCAGGTGATGATCGAGAACCCGGCGCACTGGCCCGACCCGTCCAAGATCGAGTCGGTGGAGGAACCCGTTGTCAGGGCTTCGATCATCACGCCGTCCGAATACGTCGGCCAGCTGATGGAGCTCTGCAAGGACCGGCGGGGCACCTTCATCACCATGGAATACCTGAACGAGAAGCGGGTAAACCTGCAGTACAAGCTGCCGCTCTCGGAGATCATGTACGACTTCTTCGACCAGCTGAAGACCCGCTCCCGGGGCTACGCCAGCTTCGACTACGAGGTGACCGGCTACGAGCCGGCGGACATGGTGAAGATGGACATCCTGGTGCACGGCCAGGCGGTGGATGCCCTCTCGTGCATCGTGCACCGGGATAAGGCGCAGAGGCTGGGGCGCGCCCTGGTGCAGAAGCTGCGGAAGCTGATTCCACGGCACCTGTTCGAGGTGCCCATCCAGGCCGCCGTCGGCAACAAGATCCTGGCGCGTGAGAACATCGCCCCGCTGCGGAAGGACGTGCTGGCCAAGTGCTACGGCGGTGACGTCACCCGCAAGCGGAAGCTGCTGGAGAAGCAGAAGGAAGGCAAGAAGCGGATGAAGGCGGTCGGCTCCGTCGAGATCCCGCAGGAGGCTTTCATGGCGGTGCTCTCCACTGACCCAGACGACGACAAGTAAGAGCGGCCGGGCTCCGCTGAGCCCGGCCGTGATGCTGGGAGGGGATCGCCCTGGCGATCGGGCTCTACGTGCACATCCCGTTCTGCCAGCACAAGTGTGCCTACTGCGACTTCAACAGCTACGCCGGCCTCGGCCGGGACGAGCAGGAGCGGTATGTGGCCGCCCTGCTGGCGGAGATGGACCTCTGGGCCGCCCGCCCGGAGCTCCGGGGTGAGCAGGTCGCCACGGTCTTCGTGGGCGGCGGCACGCCCACCCTCCTGGAGGGGCGGCTGCTGGCGCGCGTGCTGACGGGGGTCCGTGCGCGGTTCCCCCTTGCGCCCGACGCGGAAGTGACGGTGGAGGCGAACCCGGGCACGGTGGACGTGGCGGGGGAGAAGTTGCACCTGCTGCGTGAGGCCGGCGCCAACCGCATCTCTTTCGGCGCCCAGGCCAGGCAGGACCACCTGCTCCGGCGGCTCGGCCGCATTCACACCGCCGCAGAGGTGGAGGAGGCGGTGGCGGCCGCACGGCGGGCGGGCTTCACCAACATCAGCCTCGACCTGATGTACGGGCTGCCCGGCCAGACCCCGGAAGACTTCCGCCGCACCCTGGAGTGGGCGCTCTCGCTCGGGCCCACGCACATCAGCGCCTACAGCCTGATCGTGGAGGAGGGAACCCCCTTCTACCACGAGTGGCGGGCCGGCCGGCTCGACTTGCCGCCTGAAGACGCGGAAGAGGCGATGTTCCGGGAGGGCAAGGCGCTTCTCGAAGCGAATGGATTCGAACATTACGAGGTCTCCAACTACGCCCGTCCCGGTTTCAAGTGCCGGCACAACCTGATCTACTGGCGGAACGAGCATTACCTGGGGCTCGGCTGCGGTGCGCACTCCTTCCTGCGGCTGGCGGCGCCGCTGCCGAACCTGGGTGCCCCGCGCCCGGGCCTCAGCGCCTCCCGCGTGCAGGGCGGCAGCCCGGTCGAGACTGCGCCGGGGAAGCCCGGGCAGCAGTACCGCTTCTGGAACCTGAAACAGCCCGGCACTTACCAGGCGGCGCTGGCACAGGGCGTGCTGCCGGTGGAGGCCGGCGAGCCGATCGACCGGCGCGAGGAGATGGCCGAGACGATGTTCATGGGCCTCCGGCTGCTGGAAGGCGTGAGTCGGCGGCGCTTTGCCGGCCGGTTCGGCCAGGAACCGGAGGAGGTCTACGGGCCGGCGATCGGGCGGTTGGTGGCGCAGGGGCTCCTGGAATGGAACGGGGAGTGGCTGCGGCTGACGGAGCGGGGGCTCAGGCTGGGCAACGTGGTATGGGCGGAGTTCGTGTAGGACAGCCCGCCCGCGGGCTGCGCACAGGAAGGTGACGACCGTGGAAGTGGAGATCAAGCTACAGGTGCTGCCCACCGTCGAAGGGGGCCCCGCCGCACTGTTCGCACGGCTGGCGGAGGCGGAGCAGCTGGCGGGCTACCCCCTGGGGCCGGCCCGCACGATGGTGGTGCGGGATACGTACTTCGACACCGACCAGGGCGCGCTGGCCGCGGCTCGCTCCGGTCTGCGGCTGCGCCACGAGGACGGCCGGGCCGTCGTCACCCTCAAGGTGACCCGGGAGCAGGACGGGGCCCTGGTGGCCCGCGAGGAGGTCGAGGTGCCGCTGGAGCCCGAGGCCCTCGAGGCGCTGATCGACCGTCTCCGCCCGCTCATCGGGTCCGTGCACGTGCCTTTTGCCGCCTTTGCCGCCGGCCGCCCAGCAGGGCCCCTGACACCGGTGCTCGACGTGCACACCGAGCGGGTGGTGCGCCCCGTCGGCGAGGTCGCCCTCCTCTCGTTGGACCGGGTCACCTACCCCGGACTCGCCCCCGACCCGTACTACGATATCGAGGTAGAAGCCGTGCCGGACCGGGCTGACGCGGCGCTCCTGCACACGCTGGAGGCGGAACTGCAGCGGCTGGCCGGCGGTCAGCTCTGCCCCGCCGGGCAGTCGAAGCTGGAGCGGGGGCTCCGCCTGCGCCAGGATGCGCCCTGGATCTGACAAGACGGCTCGAAGGAGGAACGCTTCATGCAGCCGCTGGAACACGCGCTGAACTGGAACGTCACCGCAGAAGGTCTCGTCCTCCGATTCCCTGCCGCCACCGTGACGCTCACCCCTCTGGCCGACGACCTGGTTCGGCTGCGGGTCGCCGCCGAGGGCGCCCAGGCCCCGGAGACCGGCGCCGTGATCAGTGCTCTCTCGCCGCTTGCACCGCAGGTGACGGAGCGGGAGGGCGGGCTCGTCTTCCGCACCGGCCGCGTGCGCGTGGACGTGCGCCTTGCCCCGCTGCAGCTCACCTGGTACGAGGGCGAGCGGCTCTTCGCCCGGGACGAGGCGCTGCTCGTCGCACCCGACCGGGTGGTGCTGCGGCGGAGCATGCCGCCCGGCGAGCACTACTACGGCTTCGGCGAGAAGACCGGCTTCCTCGACAAGCGAGGCCGGCGCATGGAGATGTGGGCGACCGACAACACCCTCCACACGCCCACCGCCGATCCGATGTACCAGTCCATCCCGTTCTTCCTGGCCCTGCGGGACGGTCGGGCCCACGGGCTCTTCGTCGACAGCGGCGCCCGGTCGATCTTCGACATGGGATCGCTGGATCCGACCGATTTCTACACGGTCGAGGTGCACAGCCCGGTGCTGGACGCCTACGTGTTCGCCGGCCCCCGGATGGCGGATATCATCGGGCGCTACACCGAGCTCACGGGCCGGATGGAGCTGCCCCCGCTCTGGACGCTGGGCTTCCACCAGTGCCGCTGGTCCTATTTCCCGGAGGCGAAGGTGCGCGACATCGCCCGCAACTTCCGGGAGCGGGATATCCCGTGTGACGCCATCTGGCTCGACATCGACTACATGGACGGGTACCGGGTCTTCACCTGGGACCGGGAGCGTTTCCCTGACCCGGAGGGTCTCATCGCCGATCTGGGGCGCGACGGCTTCCGCGTGGTCACCATCGTCGACCCGGGCGTGAAGCAGGACGAGCACTTCCAGGTCTATCGGGAGGGCGTGGAGAAGGGGTACTTCATCACGCAGCCCGACGGGGCCCTCACCGTGGGCGAGGTCTGGCCGGGCGCGGCCGTGTTTCCGGACTTCCAGCGGGAGGCGGTGCGCCGCTGGTGGGGCGACCTCTACCGGGGGGCGTACTACGAGAAGGGCGTCGCGGGCGTGTGGAACGACATGAACGAGCCGGTGAGCTGGGTGGCCAATGCCGCCGGCGAGAAGACCCTCCCGCATGATGCCCTCCAGGGTGAGCCCGGCAGCCAGGTGCCCCACGCGGCGGTGCACAATCTCTACGGTTTCAACATGGCCCGGGCCACCTACGAGGGGTGGAAGCGGCACCGTCCTGAGCGGCGTCCCTTCATCCTCACCCGCTCGGGCTACGCCGGCATCCAGCGGTACGCGGCCGTCTGGATGGGCGACAACCACTCCTGGTGGGAGCACATCGTGGCCCACATGACCATGTGCGCGGGCATGGGGCTCTCCGGCGTTCCCTTCGTCGGCACCGACATCGGCGGGTTCAGCGAGAACCCCAGCGGCGAGCTGGTGGCCCGCTGGATCGCCCTGGGCGCCGTCACGCCCTTCTTCCGCATGCACACGGCCTGGGGCACGCGCGACCAGGAGCCCTGGTCCTTCGGCCCCGAGGTCGAGGCGATCTGCCGCAAGTACATCCGGCTGCGCTACCGGCTCCTGCCTTACCTCTACACGCTGATGGAGGAGGCCGCCCGCACCGGGCTCCCGGTGATGCGGCCGCTGGTGCTGGAGTACCAGGACGACCCGGAGACCTACCCCATCTCCGATCAGGTGCTGATCGGCCGGGACCTCCTGGCGGCCCCGGTCTACCAGCCCGGCGTTACGCGACGGCTGGTCTACCTGCCCGCCGGGGCCTGGTACGACTTCTGGACCGGCGAGCGCTACGAGGGCGGGCAATACATCGTGGCCCGGGCGCCGCTGGACGTGCTGCCGCTCTACGTGCGGGCGGGTGCGGTGCTGCCGATGGCGCCCGTGATGCGCTACACCGGCGAGGCGCCGGTGGAGACGCTGACGCTGCACGTCTACGCCGGCGAGGGCGCGTTCACCCTCTACGAGGACGAGGGCGAGGGCTACGGCTACCGGCGGGGCGTCTGCGCCCGCACCCGGGTTACGGTGCGGCCGGACGAGGTGACCGTGGGCCGGCCCGAGGGGGGCTACACACCCACGTGGCGAAGGGTGGAAGTCGTGCTCCACGGCTTCGATGGCGACCTGGTCGTGGACGGGACGCCCGTGGCGGGGGGCGCGGCTGAAGCGGCGGCCGGCGCGGACGTAATCGGCGGGGCGGGCCGCCGGCTCGTGGTCGAGCGGCAGGGCGGGTTTACCGTGACGGTTCGGCCGCGGTAAGCCGCACGCAGGCCGACCCCCCCACCTCGCTTGCCTGTCCGATCCACGCAGCCCAGACCCGCGCAATCGTGGACCCGGCCGGGTGTGGTACCCGGCCGGGTCTTCGCGCCTGTGGTTGAATGACTATGCATCAGGTAGTATAATTATGCGAAATTCGGATTGCGAGGAGGCCGCGTGCCATGACCAAGCTCTGGGGAGGGCGCTTCACCAAGTCCGCCAACAAGACCGCCGAGGGGTTCACATCGTCGCTCACCTTCGACCGGCGGCTCTACCGGCAGGACATCCGGGGTTCCATCGCCCACGCCCGCATGCTGGCGAAGCAGGGGATCATCTCGCCCGAGGACGCGGCCCTGATCGAGCGGGGGCTCAGGGAGATCGAGGCCGAGATCGAGGCGGGAGAGTTTCCCTTCCGCCAGGAGTACGAAGACATCCACCTGAACATCGAGAAGCGGCTGATCGAGAAGATCGGCCCGGCGGGGGGGCGGCTGCACACGGCCCGCAGCCGCAACGACCAGGTGGTCACCGACGTGCACCTCTGGGTGAAGGATGAGATCGCGGCGGTGCAGCGGCTGATCAGCGATCTGCAGGGAACCCTGCTCGACCGGGCCCGGGAGCAGATGGGTGTGATCATGCCCGGGTACACCCACCTGCAAAGGGCGCAGCCCATCCTGCTCTCGCACCACCTGATGGCCTATTTCTGGATGCTGGAGCGGGACTACGGCCGCCTCGCCGACGCCCTCAGGCGGGCGGACCTCTCGCCCCTGGGCGCCGGGGCGATGGCGGGCACCACCTTCCCCATCGACCGGGCGTTCACGGCGGCCGAGTTGGGGTTCGCTGGGGTCTACCCGAACTCGATGGACGCGGTGAGCGACCGGGACTTCGTGATCGAGTTCGTGGCCGCCGCGGCCATCTGCCAGATGCACCTCTCCCGGCTGGCGGAGGAGCTGGTCAACTGGTCCTCCACCGAGTTCGGCTTCGTGGAGATGGATGACGCGTACGCCACCGGCTCGTCGATCATGCCCCAGAAGAAGAACCCCGACGTGGCCGAGTTGGTGCGGGGGAAGACCGGGCGGGTCTACGGCGACCTGATGGCCCTGCTGACGGTGCTGAAGGGGCTGCCCCTCACTTACCACACCGACCTGCAGGAAGACAAGGAGCGGCTCTTCGACGCCGTGGATACCCTCAAGGCCTGTCTGACGGTGATGACCGGCGTGATGGCCACGGTGAAGTTCAACCGGGAGCGGATGGCCCGGGCGGTGCGGCAGGACTTCTCCAACGCCACCGACATGGCCGATTACCTGGCGAAGAAGGGCATGCCGTTCCGGGAGGCCCACGAGGTGGTGGGCAAGGCGGTGCTCTACTGCATCGAGCGGGGCAAGTTCCTGGCCGACTGCACCCTGGAGGAGTTCAAGGCGTTCTCGCCTCTGTTTGAGGAGGACATTTACCAGGCCATCGCTCCCGAGACGTGCGTGAACCTGCGTACTTCTCAGGGGGGCACCGCACCGGCCGAGGTGGAGAAGCAGCTGGCGCTGGCCGCGGAGATTCTTTCCCGGCGCGCCCCGGTGAATAGCCTGCGCTCAGATGGGGCATGATGCAGATGGGCACCCGAGAGGGTGCCCACGGGAGCCCGCATGTTGTCGCCTCAAGACGAGACGGACACGGAACGCACCTGCGGTCTGTTACAGACTGTCGGTGCGTTCTGTGTTTTCTGTGCGCCAGGTCTTGCCAGGGCGGTGGGCCTGGGGATTCGGGAGCGCGAGCGGCGACGGGTTCAACTTCAGATCCCCAGGTTCACCCGATGGCGAAAAGCTCCAGTCCTCCCTTGTCCTTCCGGACAAGCTGCCCTTACGATAGCCTCACCGCAAGCGATGCGGGACAGGCCTCGTTGAGGCCAGAAGACTCGGGAAGGAGGAGGAACCATGAAGCGAGTGGCGATCTGGCTCACGGCTCTGTGCACGGTGCTCGCGGCCTCGGCCCAGAACCCGGCGCTGGCCCAGTCGCCCGCGACGTCGGTGAAGGACCAGGTGCGAGCCGACCTGAAGGCCCCGGCGGTTCCCGGCCAGTTCCTCGTGAAGTTCAAGCCGGGCCTCGCTGCGGCCCAGAGGGCGGCGATCGCGGAGGAGCTGGGGGCGAAGATGGTGGATCGCGTCGCCGTCCTGGATGTCGACGTGCTGGAGTTCCCGGCCCTGTCGGCCAACGCGGACCCGCAGGCGGCGGAGGCCACGCTGCGGGCCCTGAAGGCGAACCCCAACGTGGTCTACGCGGAGCCGAACTACATCTTCACCGTCACCTGGACCCCCAACGATCCCGGGCTCTCCCAGCAGTGGGCGTGGGACCGGATTGACGCCTATGAGGCCTGGGACATCACCCGGGGCAGCAGCGACGTGGTGATCGCCATCGTGGACACGGGCGTCCAGCGCAACCATCCCGACCTGGACGGCAAGATCGTTCCCGGCTGGGACTTCGTCGGCAACGACAACGCCCCCGACGACGGCAACGGCCACGGCACCCACGTGGCCGGGACCGCGGCCGCCGAGACCAACAACAGCACCGGCGGCGCCGGCCTCTGCCCGGAGTGCAAGATCATGCCCGTGCGGGTGCTGAACAACTCGGGTTCCGGCACCCTGGCCGCCGTGGCCAACGGCATCATCTGGGCGGCGGACAACGGTGCGGACGTGATCAACCTGAGCCTGGGGGCTTCCACCGGCGCCACCACGCTGCAGAACGCCGTCAACTACGCCTGGAACCGGGGCGTCTTCCTGGCCTGCGCCGCCGGCAACGAGAACACCAGCAGCCCGTCCTACCCGGCCTACTATGACCGGTGCTTCGCCGTCGCTTCCACCACCAGCACCGACTCCCGCTCCTCCTTCTCCAACTACGGCAACTGGGTGGAGGTGGCCGCTCCGGGCTCCAACATCTACTCCACCTGGCTGGGCAGCGGCTACAACACCATCAGCGGCACGTCGATGGCCACGCCGCACGTCGCCGGCCTCGCGGGCCTGCTGGCCTCGCAGGGGCTGAGCAACCAGGAGATCTGGGACCGGATCATGGAGACGGCTGACGACATCCCGGGCACGGGCACCTACTGGGTCGGCGGCCGCATCAACGCCTACCGGGCCGTCGACCAGGCGGGGGATCCGGGCGATCCCGGCGACCCGGGCGATCCTGGTGATCCTGGTGATCCCGGTGATCCCGGCAATCCGGGCCAGCCGGGCGAGAACCGCATTCAGAACGGCGGCTTCGAGAACGGCACCGCCCCGTGGGTGCCGAGCTCCTCGGGCGGCTACCAGCTGGTCAGCAACTACCGGCCCCGCACCGGGCGCTACAGCGCCTGGCTGGGCGGCTACAACTACGGCACCGACACCATCAGCCAGACGGTGACGGTGCCCCAGGGCGGCACGCTGACCTACTGGTGGTACATGTCCTCGAGCGACTTCCCCTGGGCCGCCTTCGACTACCTCCGGGTGCGGCTCTACAGCCCGAACGGCGCCCTCCTGGCCGAGCTGGCCACCCACACCAACCAGGACACCCCGAATCAGTGGGTGCAGGAGACCATCGACCTCTCCTCCTACGCCGGCCAGACGGTGCGCCTGGAGTTCAGCGCCACCAACGACTGGCTGCTGCCCACCAGCTTCTTCATCGATGACGTCGCCCTGCAGTAGAAACCTGGGATGAAAGAGCAGAGGGGCTGCACTCTGGAAGGCGTGCAGCCCCGATTGTGATACGGTGAGGTACGACTGTCGCCGGCGCCCTGCGGCACCACGCCGTGAACTAACCGCAAGCCCGCACGGCCTGCCGGATGAGCGCGGCGGTATCACTGCCGCGGTCTTTCACGCTTAACACGCAAGCCTTCATGAGGAGGTCGAGGGGCTCGCTTGGGCCGTAGTGACTCTGAACGGTCGTCACAAACTGCAGCAAGTTGCGGTGATATACTTCGGACCCCGACTGGGGAAGCCAGTCCAGATCCAAGAGCTGCAGATCTCCCGGGTCCATTCCCCGCCTCTCGTGAAACCCCCGCAGGGAGACGAAACGGTCCAGGATGACGTCAGGACCCAGGGTATCAGCCACGGTCTTGCACGAAGGGTGACCATTCAGATACCCGTACAGGAGGTCCCGCCAGCACTGGAGCGCGCACTGCCGCCATACCTTCTGCTCCGTCTCGTAGCCACGAACAAACCCTGTTCCCAGTTTTGCGCAAGTATCCGCCAGGTAGTGCACGGCGATCGCAAAGAACTGGTCAGATGTCAGAACAGCTTCACCGAAGGCCTTAACCGCTTCTCGGTATTCCTTCGCGGGGCCACTTTCGCTTCCCTCGGGCGCCTCCTCGTACCAGACCATTCCCCTGGCCAACAGGCCAATCGGGCTCGTAGGGAGAGACTCTGCGCACTTGCGCCAGTAGACCAGGGCACCAGCGTAGTCGTGCGCTGCCCAGCGGGCGATGGCTTTCCGGTAGGCCTCCTCCCCGACTTGTTCCCTAGTCCGGTTGAAGAAGATCCCAAACACGATTGCTGCCTCCTTACCTGTATCGAAGACTGTGCGGGTCACTTCATGATGGTGGGGCTGGGCACTTCTCAGAGCCATGAGCGCTTCGCCGGCGAAATCGCCGGAAAGGGGACCAGGGGGGCCTTGTGTTCCGGCAGCTTTTCATTATCACTTACCTACCAAAATCATTTTATAACTTAGACATTCGGCAATGCAAGCTGGAATACGGTGATCAACAGGGGATATCCTTGCGCACTCATCCGCATCGTGTCGAAGGCTTCCCGCGCTTGGACCGGCGCAGGTGCTCCCCGGTGGCCGGGGGAGGTTCGAACGAGACGGGGGCTGTTCCGGCAGGTCCAGAACAGCCCCCTTTTGCACGTTCACATCGTCAGCCACGACATCCGCTGTTCCTGCCAGCGCCCGAGCCGGTAGACGGCGAGGCAGAGCGCCCAGTAGATGAGGCCGATCATGCCGAAGATCGCGAAGAACTGGACCGTGGAACCGTACTGGCCCAGGATGATGACCCCCTTGCCGGTCAGTTCCTGCACGCCGACGACCCAGACGTACGAGGTGTCTTTCACCACCGTGATGAACTGGCCGGTCAGCGGCGGGACCATCTTCCGCAGGGCCTGGGGCAGCACGATGTAGCGCAATGTCTCCAGCCAGGTGAAGCCCTGGGAAAAGGCGGCCTCCCACTGGCCCTTGTCCACCGAGTTGAGCCCGCCCCGCACGATCTCGCCCACGATGGCTGCGGTGAAGAGCGTCATGGCCAGGGTGCCCGAGTTGATCGGCTTCAGCGGCAGGGTAAACCGGAAGAGCAGGATGAGGAGGATGAGCGGCGAGGCGCGGAAGCTTTCGATGTAGACGGCCGCGACCCGGCTCAGCAGCCAGTGGCCGCTGAAGCGCATCACGCCCAGCAGCGTGCCGAGGATGAAGGAGAAGATGATGGTCAGCAGGCCGATCCGCAGGGTGATCAGGAGGCCCTGCGCCAGGAAGCGCACGTTGTGCCACTGGGCCAGGGCGGCCAGTTCCTCCATCATGCGGCCGTCACCTCCCCGCCGCGGCTCAGCCGCACCCGCTCCTCCCACCGCTTGGCCAGCTGGGCCAGGGGGAAGCAGATGGCGAAGTAGATTGCCCAGACTGTGAGGTAGGCCGGGCCGTAGTAGCCGGTGGCGGCCGACCAGGAGTCGGCCTGGAACATGAGGTCACCGCCGGAGATCATGGCCAGGATCGATGAGTTCTTGATCAGGGCCACCGCCTGGTTGGTCATGGGCGGCAGCACGATCTGCCAGGCCTGGGGCAGGATGATGTAGCGCATGGCCTGGACGTAGGTGAAGCCCTGCGACAGTGCCGCCTCCAGCTGCCCCCGGTGGATGGCCTGAATCCCGGCCCGTACCACCTCCGACACGTAGGCGCCGTGGTAGACGCCCAGGCCCAGCACGCCCACCACCGGGGTGGGGAGCACCAGGTTGAAGTGGGGCAGGGCGTAGTAGAGGAAGATGACCTGGGTGACCAGCGGCGTGTTCTGAATGATGCTCACGTACAGGCGGCTCACGGCCCGGCCGCTTCCCCACGGGGCGGTGGCGAGGACACCGAAGAGCACGCCCAGCGCCAGCGCGAGAAGGAGGGCCAGACCCGCCGTGGAGGCGGTCCGGCCCAGGCCCTCGAGGAGGATGTGCCAGTCCCTGAAGAGCGCCTGCCACTTGAAGGCGGCGAAGCGGTCCACGGGCTACTTCAGCCCCCACTTCTCGTACAGCTGGTCCAGTTCACCCGACGCCTTCATGTCCTTGATGAGCTTGTCGACGAGTTCGGCCAGATCGGTGCTGCTCTTCTTCGTGGCAACGCCGTACTCCTGGGGGGCGAACTTGTCGGGCAGCATCACGTTCTTGTCGTCCTTGTAGCCCCACAGGATCGACTGGTCCACCGAGAAGGCGTCGACGCGGCCGGAGTCCAGCGCAGCCTTGATCTCGGGGTAGGTGGCGAACTCCAGGAAGTTCGGCTTGATGCCGTCCTGCTCGGCCTGTGCCGTCAGGGCCTGCTTGGTGGTGGCGGACTGTGCCACGCCGATGTTCTTGCCGTCGAGGTCCTTCCAGGAGGTGATGCCGCTGTCGGCCCGGACCAGGAAGCCGATATAGTCAGTGAAGTACGGCTCGGAGAAGTTCCAGCTCTTCTTGCGCTCCTCGTTGATGGTGAACGTGGCGATCACTAGGTCGACCTCGCCGTTATCCAGCGCCGGACCGCGGGTCTTGGCGTTGACGCCCTGGAACTGCACCTTGTTCTCGTCGCCGAGGATCTCCTTCGCGATGCGCCGGGCGAGATCGATCTCCATGCCCTCGTACTGGTTCGTCTGCGGGTTGAGGTAGCCGAACTTGGGGACGTCCTCTTTCACACCGACTTTGAGGACGCCGGCCTTCTTGATCTGCTCGATGTGTGACGACTGCCTGCCGCAGCCGGCGAGGACCGACAGGGCCAGCGTCAAGGCCAGAAGAATCCCCCACGTACGCTTCATTCCGAACCACTCCCCCTGTGTCTCCATTCGTATCTGTCATCAGCGCAGGATGCGGCTGAGGAACAGCTTGGTCCGCTCGTGGGTCGGCGCCTCGAAGAAGTGCTCCGGCGGCCCCTCCTCGAGGATCCGCCCGCCGTCCATGAAGATCACCCGGTCAGCCACCTCGCGGGCGAAGCCCATCTCGTGGGTGACCACGACCATGGTGATGCCCTCCTGGGAGAGGCCGATCATCACGTCCAGCACCTCCTGCACCATCTCGGGATCGAGGGCGGAGGTGGGCTCATCGAACAGCATGATCTTCGGGTGCATGTTGAGGGCGCGGGCGATCGCGACCCGCTGCTGCTGGCCGCCCGAGAGCTGGGAGGGATAGGCGTTGGCCTTGTGCTTCAGCCCGACCCGCTCCAGGTACGCGAGGCCGGATGCCTCGGCCTCCTCCTTCGGGACACCCTTGACGAGGATCGGCGCCAGGGTGACGTTCTCCAGCACCGTCTTGTGCGGGTACAGGTTGAACTGCTGGAACACCATGCCAATGGACTGGCGCACCTTGGTGAGGGGTGCGCGGGGCGCCGTGATGTCGACGTCGTCGACGATGACCGTACCGCTGGTGGGCCGCTCCAGCAGGTTCATGCAGCGAATCAGGGTAGACTTTCCCGAGCCGGACGGGCCGATGATGACGACTTTCTCGCCGGGCTTCACGGTGAGGTCGACGTCCACCAGCACGTGCAGCGAGCCGAAATACTTGTTGACCTTCTCCATCCTGATCATATACGGGTGTAACCACCTCTCCCCACAGGTCCACCACGCGCGATAACCTCAATTCCTAATACTGACTCGTGGCTGGCGAAAATGCAAGCATAGAATAGTTCGGCGCAACCACCAGATTCGGCTGGCGATCACGCCCCGCGGTGGCAGGGCACGACCACCGCCCGGTTTGCCTGATCCCCGGGTGACGGGCCGCGCGTTCCGGGGCGTGCTGATGTGCAAGCTGGAGCGTTGCCGGGAGAACGCTCCGCAGGGGAGGTCTCGTCGTGCGGGCGCGCCAGGTTGCGCCCAGTCCGGCGCCGAAAGAGGGCGCCCTTCCCCGACGCTGGCGCGGCGGGGAAGGCGATTTCTTCGGCCCACGCTTTGCGATGAGCCTCCTGGAAGCGACCCACATCGCTGCCATAACCTTCGCGGCTGACAGTCTTGGATCGGGGTTTCCAAAGGTGGTCTCAAAAATTTACTTAATTAGGATATGATCTATGTCGACCGAGCGAATCAAGAGCGGAGACCACCTTCCCTTAAGTCGAACGGATTTGGTTCAACTCTTCGGGCGTGTAGGCTTGCTTGAGGCTGCACGTCGCCGTCTTTTCGCCCCGTAGCACTTTCGTGATGAGCCTTTCGCTAAGACCGTTATCCCCCGGCCATCCGAATACCGTTTTGTCCGGATAAACTTTCACTCGTGCCCCCTCCGAATCTGAATCAGGATGGCGGTTTCTTTGCATCCGCACGATCAGCTCCCAGAGAATCGTCCGGCAGACTCCAAGACGGACGTGCGGAATCGGGTGTGCGACTGGCAGTACCGCGGTGCAGGATTTACAGGTGCTCGACCGTCTCGCGCACGATCACCCAATTCCCATCGATCTGGCGCCATACCTCGATCGCGAAGGCGGAAATGGTTTTGTCCCCGAATACCATCGGCTTTTCGTAGAAGACGACCGCACTGGTTTCTGACGGCATGCGGATGCTGCGGTTAACGCACCCCGCTCGCACCCAAGGCAGCTGCCTGGCGGTCTGCCGCATGCCCTCGATGGCGATGGCCGTGTCGAAGTAGTCGGCCCGGTCCTGGTCGGGCATGCCGTAGTACCCGTGGTACCCCGGCCCGAGGAACGGCAGGACCGGATCCGTCTCCCCCGTGCGGTAGGCGTGCTCCACCACAGACAGGTACTGGTCGTGAACGGCCTGAAACGCTTTCAAAGCGTTCGACACCCTGACTCCCCCCGACAAAGCTCTGTCTCTCAGACTCGCATTTCGATTGGGGTCAGAATTCTCCTGCAATAGCGGGAGGGGGGCTCCGCCTTTCGAAAGCGTAGAACCGCGTGGTACCCACCTCCCTA
>NZ_JBFNEH010000025.1:0-52316 GCF_040797425.1 Symbiobacterium sp.
GGGTTAGGCCGGGTGGTAGGTTTCGGTAATGGCCCCGGGGGGGGGCGGCGTTGGGCCGCCCCCACCAGGACCGTCTGCGCTACTGGCCCTTGCCCTTGATGTTCTCGTCCCAGTAACCGATCCACTCGGCTTCCTTCTCGGCCATCACGTCCCACTCAAGGTCCATGGCCTTCAGCTTCGGCGTGAGCTCCTTCAGCCACTCAGGCTGCATGGACTCGGGCAGGTTGATGGACGGGATCTGGAACCGGGTGGCCGACAGCTCGGCCTGGATCTCGTCGCTGAAGAGCAGGTTCAGGAACTTCTCGGCGGCCTGCGGGTGCTTGGCGCCGGCGATCATGCCCACGCCGTCCACCAGGATTGGCACGCCGCTCTCGGGGATGATGTACCCGAAGGGCATGCCCTCCTGCTCCGCCTGGATCAGGACGTCCTGCAGGTTCCAGAGGCTCAGGCTCCCCTCCTGCCGGGTGATCTTGAGATACAGGTCGGTCGGGTTGGCCGCGTACTCCTTGGTGTTGGCATCGAGCTTCAGCAGCCACTCGTAGCCCCGGTCAGGCTTGCCGTCCTCCTTGTAGAAGCGGTCGATCATCGCAGCGTAGATCGTGCGCATCGTGCCGGAAGCGGGCACCGCACGGATGATGATCTGGTCCTTCCACTTGGAGTCGATCAGGTCGTCCCAGTCCTTGGGCAGCTGGTCCTCCGAGATCATCTTCTTGTTGTACATGATGACCTCGGGGAGGAGCATCTCGCCAAACCAGTGACCCTCAGGATCCTTGTAGCCCTCGGGGATCTTGCCGGCGAACTCGGGCTCGATCTTCGCCAGGAGGCCCTCCTTCACCGCCAGGGACAGGGCCTGCTGGGTGCCGCCCCACCAGATGTCGCCCTGCGGGTTGCTCTTCTCGGCCCGGACGCGCTCCATGATCTCCTGGGCGCCCATCGGCAGGACCTCAACGTTGCCCTTGTACTCGGGGTATTTCTCCTCAAACTTGGCGACCATCAGGTCGATGATGGACTGGTCACGTGCCGTGTAGATGACCAGCCGCGTCTCCTCCTGCGGCTCCTGCGTCTGCGGCTGCTCCTGCTGCTGGTTCTGGGACGGCGTCTGGGTCCCGCCCCCCTGGTTCCCCTGGGGCTGCTGGGAACCGCCGCACCCTGCTGCGATCAGGCCGACGACGAGCAGGAGACCTACGAGCCTGCTAGACCACTTCGTACCCATCGGTCAGAATCCCCCTTCGATGTGATCGAACCGATCAAAGTGTGCGGGAGTTGTTCCGGAGCAGGTTCTGTGTGCAGCGGGAGCCAATCCACCTCCTTCCGGATCCACGGCTCCAGTCCAAGGGAGAATCAGGCGCGGGGCGCCTGAAGGATCAATCACGCCATGAGCACCGCCGCCGAGAGCAGCCGTTCCCGCAGCCGCTCGCTGAGGGCCCCCGGCCCGCCCAGGGCCCGGATCACGGCCCCGTAGATGGGGGCGTACCGCGGCACCTCGGCCTCGGCCCCCGGCGCGCTCTCCCGCAGCCGCTCCAGCAGGGCGTTGCGCACCAGCGGAGAGGACTGCAGCACGCCGCCCAGCAGGAAGACGGGGAACGGACTGCCGTCCAGCAGGCCCACCCGGCCGGCCGCCACCAGCGCCTGGTCGGCCAGTTCCCGCCCGGCGGACTGCAGGAGGGCGCTCGCCTCCGGGTCGCCGGACTCGGCCGCCGCTCCCACCGCCCGGGCCAGGGCGGCCACCGCGTCCACGCCCGTCTCGGGCAGGTAGAGCCAGTCGAGGAGGGCGTACAGGTCTTCCACGCCGGCGTGGGCGCAGAGCGCACGGGCGAGCGGCGTATCGGGGTGGCCGGCATCCAGCGACCGGTAGACGGCCGCCAGCGCCATGGAGGCGATGTGGTGGGCGCTGCCCAGGTCGATCACCCGGTGGCCCCAGCCGCCGGCCCGCACGTAGCGCTCGCCGTCACCGGCGTAGACCACCGAGCCGGTGCCGGCGGCCACCAGCAGGCCCCGGCCGCCCGCGGCGGCGCCCCGAAGGGCGATGAGGCCGTCGTTCTCCACCAGCACCTGGGCCGCGGTCACCCCGGCTGCGGAGAGCGCCCGCAGCGCCAGGAGCCGGCCCTCCTCCTCGCTCCGGGGCGTGTCCACCCCGGCCAGGCCGAAGGCGGCGGTGCGAACCTCCGCGCCGGGCGGCAGCCCCTGGCAGGCGGCGGCGATGGCCTGCGCCAGGGCCTGCTCGGCCTGCTCTGCGCCCACCGACTGCGGGTTGCAGCCGCCCGCCCGGCCGCTGCCGATCACGCCCCGCTCCTCGTCAACCAGCACGGCGAGGCTCTTCGTGCCGCCGCCGTCCACGGCCAGGACTAAACTCATCCGCACCCAGCCTCCCCTTCACCGCCGGAGGCGGCCGCCAGCTTCCGGCAGGCCTCGTCCAACCGGCCCGCGGCGCCGTCCAGCCGCGCCCGCGCGGCGCCCAGCCAGGCGGCCAGTTCTGCGTGGTGCGCCTCGCGCTCGGTGACCATCCGGCGCACCTCCTGCGAGGCCACGCCGCCCCGCACGGTGCGGACGGCGACAAAGTGCACGGGATCCAGGGCCAGCCGCAGCTTCTCGGCCGGCACGCCCAGCGGCCGGCCCAGCACCTGCAGGGCCGCTTCCTCCACCAGGGCGGGTTCCACCTGCCGCACGTCGCGGAGGCCCCGGGCTTCGGCCAGCTTCACCATGGTGGCAACCACGGTGTGGGCCGTCCGGAAGGGCAGGCCTGCCTCGCGCACCAGCAGGTCGGCCAGCTCCGTCACGTTGGCGAAGCTGGCCCGGGCCCGCTCCAGCAGCAGGTCCCGGTTCACCTGGACGGTGCCGAGCACGTTGGCCATGAGCCGGAAGACCTGGCGCAGGGTGCCCAGCGCCGCCCACAGGTTGGGCTGCATCTCGTCTTCGGTGTCGACGATGTCGCCGAACGGGGTGTTGTGCAGCATCTGCAGCACCGTGTGCGCCCGGCCGGCGGCGTAGCTGAGCAGGGCGCGGGAGTGCTCCAGCGAAACGGGGTTCCGCTTCTGGGGCATGATGGAGCTGGTCTGCACGTACGGATCGGCCACCCGCAGTACGCCGTACTCCTGGGTGCACCAGGTGAGCAGGTCCTGCACGGTGCGGCCCGTGTGCAGGGCGGCGAGCTCCGCTGCCGCTGCGGCCTCGCTCACGTAGTCGGCGCCGGCGATGGCGTCGTAGCTGTTCTCCACCAGGCCGTCGAAGCCCAGGAGTTCCGCCACCCGCTCCCGGGAGATGGGGAAGCCGGAAGTGGAGAGCGCCGCCGCACCCATGGGCGACCGGTTGGCCCGCTCGTAGGCGGCCTGCAGGCGGGCGATGTCCCGCGCCAGCACGTCGGCCGCGGCGGTGAGCCAGTGGCCCAGCGTGGTGGGCTGGGCGGGCTGGGTGTGCGTGTGCGCAAGCATCACCGTGTCGGCCTCCTCCGCGGCCAGGCGCAGGAGCACCCCGTGCAGCAGGAGGGCGGCCTCGATGGCGTCCAGCAGGTACTTGCGCAGCACCATGCGGTACATGGTGACGCCCATGTCATTGCGGCTGCGGGCGATGTGCAGATTGCCGGCCTCCTCGCCGGCGGCCTGCAGCGTGAGGTCTTCCACGTAGAAGAACAGGTCCTCGTAGCGGCCGTTGTAACTGGATGCCGCCACCGCCGCGAGGTCGATGCCGTCCAGCGCGGCCAGGATCTTCCGGGCGGAGTCCGGCGCCACCAGCCCCCGCTCCACTAGCATAACCAGATGGGCACGGTGGACGGCCATCATGGGGTCGAGCAGCTCGTGCTTGGCGCTTTCGTAGATGGGACTCAGCACGGCGTCGACGTAGCTGCGGCCGGGAAAGCGGACGCCGTCCTGCGCGGCAATCTCGGCGCGGCTCGGGGCGTGGGTGGACGCGGCCCCATCCGGGTTCGGATTGCGGGTCAACGCGATCACTTCCTTAGGCGAAGTTCTGCCTCTGTTCCAGGCGGTTGGAGACGTAGATGGCGATCAGGATCAGCAGCATCTGCAGCACGCCGTAAGCGGCCGCGGTGCCGAACTTGAACGAGTACATGAGGTTGTTGATCTCCACCGAGATCGGCTGGTTGCGGGCCGTGTAGATGAGCACCGACGCCACGAACTCGCCCACGCCCTGCACAAAGGCCATCAGGGCGCCGGCCAGGACGCCGCGGAACATGAGCGGGAACGTGACCCGGCGGAACGAGTACCACCAGGTGGCCCCGAGGCTGCGGGCCGCCTCCTCCACCGACGGGTCCATCTGCGCCAGCGTGGCGTTGGTCGAGCGGAAGACCAGCGGCGAGAAGCGGACGAAGTAAGCCAGGGGCAGGATCCAGAACGTGCCCACGACCACCTTGCCGAGGGTAAAGACCGACGGCTGGTTGAAGGCGGCGATCAGGTTGATCGCGACCACCGTGCCGGGCAGAGCCCAGGGGATCATCACGGCGATGTCCAACAGGGACTTGCCCTTGAACTTGAAGCGATTCAGGGCGTAGGCGGCGGCCACGCCGAGCAGGATGGAGGCCACGGTCGCGAGGGCGCTCATCGCCAGGCTGTTGCGGATGGGCCGCCATGCCCGGGAGCTGGTGAAGAGGGTGACGTAGTTGTCCAGGGTGTACTTGGGCGGCAGCACCTGCACGGTCCAGGTGCCGTCCTTGGAGAACGAAACCAGGACCAGGACCAGGACGGGCAGGATCAGGATCAGCGTGCCGATGAGGGACGCCACCATGGCCAGGATCTTGCCCGCCGGGCTCTTGACCTCGGTGCGGTGCACCGAGACGCCCTTGGAGAGGGAGCGGTAGGTGCGCCGGTTCTGGTACCAGCGCATGAGGATCAGGAAGGCAATGGAGACCACCGAGAGCACCGTCGCCTCCGCCGAGGCCAGCGCCAGGTCGCCGTTGGTGCGGGCGATGGCGATCTGCATCGTCATGATCCGGTCGACGCCGAAGATCAGCGGCGCCGTGTACGAAGCCATGGAGACCATGAACGTCAGCAACGAGCCCGCCACCAGGGCCGGGGTCAGCATCGGCAGCAGCACCCGGGTCCAGACCTGCCAGCGCCGGGCGCCCAGGTTGTACGCCGCCTCCTCCAGCGAGGGGTCGAAGCCGGCCAGCGCCGCGGCCGCGGAGGTGTAGAAGTAGGGGTACATGGTAAAGGTGTGGACCACCAGCACCCCGGTCAGCCCCTTGAGGGCGAAGGGAACCTGGGGAAGGTCGAACAACAGCTTGATCGCCCGGGGGACGATGCCGCTGGACGAGTAGAGGAACTGGAAGGCGTAGATGCCGATCAGGGGCGGCAGCGCCATGGGCACCAGGATCAGGCTCTCCAGCAGCCGGCGGCCGGGGAACTCGAACCGGTTGAGCAGGACGGCCATGCTCACGCCCACGATGGCACAGGTGATCACGCTGGCCACCGAGATGCCGACCGTGGTGAGCAGCGCCTCCATCTGGGTGCTGCTCAGGTTAAAGAAGCCCTTGTAGTACTTCAGGGTGAAGCCGGAGGCATCCTGGACGCTGGCGAGGAAGGTGGCCAGCATGGGCTGTACCACGTAGCCCCACAGCACCAGGGCCAGGGGGGCGACGATCACGTACACGAAGTAGGGCGACGCGGTGATCCGCTGCCACCTGTCATTCCACTTGGCTGCCACCATGATCACTCCACCAGATAGACTCGTTCAGGCGGGATGTGCAGGTGGATGGGATCGCCAGGCCGCCGTACCTCGCCGTACCGGTCGGCCGACGAGGCCACGAACGTGGTCTCGCCCGCCTGGACCAGGTACTCGGTGTAGGCGCCGGTGAACTCGGCCGCCACGACCCGCCCGGTCAGGACGTTGGGGCCATCGGGCTGTGCCACTACCTGGATTCCCTCGGGCCGGACCGTCAGGACCACCCGGCTGCCCACGGCCGTCGGAACTTGCGGGTTCCGCCGCCCCAGGTCCACCCGGATGTGGCCGGTGCCGGCCAGCTCCACCAGACCCGCGGCGCCGTCCACTTCGGTCAGTTTCCCCTCCAGCAGGTTAGACTTACCGATGAAGGTCGCCACGAACCGGGTGGCCGGCCGGTGGTAGATTTCCTGAGGCGTGCCCACCTGGTGGACCACGCCGCCTTCCATGACGGCGATGCGGTCGGAGATGGCCATCGCCTCGGCCTGGTCGTGGGTGACGTAGACGGCGGTGATGCTGGACTCCGTCTGGATGCGGCGGATCTCGGTGCGGGTCTCGTCCCTGAGTTTGGCGTCAAGGTTGGAGAGGGGTTCGTCCAGGAGGAGCAGGGCCGGGCGGATGACCAGGGCGCGCGCCAGGGCGACACGCTGCTGCTGACCGCCGGAGAGCTGGTCGATGCGCCGGTGCTCCATGCCCTCCAGCCGCACCAGTTTCAGGGCCTCGCTCACCCGCCGCTTCATCTCGTCGCGGGGCACCTTGCGCACCCGGAGGCCGAAGGCCACGTTCTCAAACACGGTCATGTGCGGGAACAGCGCGTAGTTCTGGAAGACCATGCCGATGTTCCGGTCGTTGGGCGGCATGTAGGTCACGTCGCGGTCGCCGAAGAGGATGCGGCCCGTCGTGGGGTAGTAGAAGCCTGCGATCATCCTCAGGGTCGTGGTCTTGCCGCACCCCGACGGACCCAGCAGGGTGAAGAACTCGCCGCCCTGGATGGTGAGGTTGACGTCACGCACGGTGGGCGCGCTGTTCCCAAAGCTCTTGGAGACGTGCTCAAGCGTGACGGACTGCGCGCTGGTCTGCTGGTCGCTCATCCGGAGTCCGCCCATCTCTGACTCCCCTTCCCTGAGTACTGGTCTGCTTCGATGCCGTATGCGTGTTCGTCTGCCAGGCTCAGGGCGCCGGCCACCGCCCCCACGAGAGCGGCGCGGCTGCCCAGCTGTGCGAAGCGAATCTCGGGTACCACGGGTACCAGGTCCGCCACCTGCCGTCGGATTTCCGCCAGCCCTTCCTCCCCGCAGTCCACCGCCTCGCCGGCCAGCAGAACCAGTTCGGGGTTGAGGATGCAGGTGATGGAGGCCAGGGCGTACGACCAGTGGCGCAGGGCGTCGTCCAACAAGGCTCGGGCCTCGGGAACGCCGCGGACAGCCAGCTCCCGGAGGCAGCGAACCGGGCGCCGCTCGTCCAGCCCCTGCCCCACCGAAACGCTGGCCAGAAGCCGCCGGTACAGGGACCTGGCGGAGTAGTGCTGCTCGAACAGGCCGAAGTCGTCGGGCCGGCGGGGTCCCACGGGGCCCAGGGGCAGGTAGCCCACCTCGCCGGCGGCGTCTGCCGGGCCCCGGAAGAGGGCGCCTTCGATTAGGATGCCAGCACCGATGCCCTCGCTGACATGCATCAGCGCCAGGTTCTGCACACCCTGACCGGCGCCCTGGAAGTACTCGCCCAGGGCCATGAGGTTCACGTCGTTCTCCACCAGCACGGGCACCGCGAACCGCTCACGCAGAAGGTCACGGAGCGGCACCTCCTGCCACCAGCCGAGGGCAGGTGCGTGGCTGACGGTGCCCCGCCGGCTGGCGATGCCCGGCACCCCCACGGCGATGGCGGCGAGGCGCTCCGGCGGCATTCCGCTGCGGGCGATGAGGTCGGTCAGAAAGTCGCCCAGGGCCTGCGCCCTGTCGCCCACCTGCTGCGGGGGCAGCGTCACCTCCCCTTCCAGGTGCAGCACCCCGTTCAGGTCGGCCAGCCCGCCCCAGAGGCGCTCGCCCTCCAGACAGGCGGCGAGGATGAAGCGGGCGGCGGGGTTGAAGAGCAGCATGATCGGCGGCCGGCCGCCGGACGACTGCCCGAGCCCCTTCTCCTCCACCAGCCCCAGCCGCAGGAGGTCGCGGACGATGGCCGTCACCGCCGGCTGGGAAAGGCCGGTCAGGGCCGCCAGTTCGGCGCGCGAGATGGGGCCCCGCTCCCGGACGGCGGTCAGGACGGCCTTGCGGTTGAGCTGCTTCATCAGGCGTGCGTTGGCGGGCATGGGCAGTCCCCTTCCTGCGGCGGCGCCGTAACTTCTGCAAAGGGGCTTACTAAATTAGGTGAAGAAAGTATGTCTAGACTTCCGTGGGACGGGTTCAAAATCCTCCTGCCGTACTAATTCGAGATCGTGATTAGAGACCCGCCTTTAGTCGGGGGAGTCCTGGTCCTCCAGTCGGACGTTGCGCCGGCTGTTCTCCTCCTGCAGGATGACGCGAGTTCAGGGCTCACCCGGCTGAACGTCGTGCACGCCGATGGCTTCGGACCATGCAGTTGCGGGGCAGCGTCAGCAGACAGGGGCGGGGGCCGGTGGAAGCCTGGTCCGAGGCCTCAGGTCGTTCATACAGAGAAGCGCTGACCCCGTAGGCCAGCGCAAGAGGATGGGGAGGCTCAAGACGAGCGACCAGGGTTCACACCACGGGACCGCTGAACGCCCCGGGCTCGCCGCCCGCAGACGCCTCCTCCTTCAGCAGCCGCTCCACCGCCCGGGCGAGCCTCTGAATCCCGGGCCCGATCTCCTCCAGCCGCGGGTAGGAGAAGTTGAGCCGGAGACCCCGCCGGGCCAGCTGCCCGGCACCGTAGAAATCGCCGGGCATGAAGGCGACGCCGTCCCGGCCGGCCTCGGTCAGGAGCCGCCTGGCCGTGAGCGGCCGGGGCAGGCTGCACCACACGTGGTAACCGCCCTCGGGGACGTACCACGTGACCCCTGGCGGCATGTGGGCTTCCAGCGCCTCCATCAGCGCATCCCGCCGCACCTTCAGCGTGGACCGGACGGCGGCCAGGTGCCGGTCCAGGTGGCCTTCCCGCAGAAAGGCCTCCATCACGCGCTGGTTCAGGAGTGCGGCCCGGAAATCCAGGTTGCCCCGGGCGCGGGCGATGCGCTCCACCACCGGCGGCGCGGCCACGATCCAGGCCAGCCGCAGGGCCGGGCTCACCGTCTTGCTGAAGCTGCTGATGTAAATCACGTAGCCGCCCGGGTCCATCGACTTGAGCGTGGGCACCGGCTCCGGCGTGAAGTAGAGCTGGCCGTAGGGGTCGTCCTCCACGATGCCCAGCTGGTGGCGGGCGGCCAGCTGAATCAGCTGCCTGCGCCGCTCGGGAGCAAGGGTAACGCCGAGCGGGTTGTGGAAGTTGGGCAGCGTAAAGAGCAGCTTCGGCTGGTAGCGCAGCACGAGCTCCTCGAGTCCTTCCACCACCAGGCCGTGCCGGTCCACCGGCACCGGCACGACCCGCACGCCGGCAGAGTCGAAGATACCCAGGCTGTTGATGTACGAGGGCGACTCCACCAGCACGGTGTCCCCGGGCTGCAGCAGCACCCGGCTGATGAGGTAGAGTGCGATCTGCGACCCGGCCAGGATCAGCACCTCGTCCGCCGTGACGCCCATGGCGGCGGCAATCGCCTCCCGGAGCGGCCCGTACCCGGCGATGGGGCCGTAGCCCAGGGCGGAGCCATCCTGCAGAACGCGGTGGGCCAGGGTCGCCAGGGGGGCGACGGGATAGAGCTCGGGTGACATTTCGCCATGGGCGAAAGAGACCGCACCGGGGCGCCGGAGAATGGCGTTCAGGTCGGCCACCAGCGGCTCCTCCGCCTCGGTAGGACCGGCCCAGCGCATGGGGCGGACCACTCCGCTCTGCGCGGCCTCGGGCGGCCGCAGCACCACGGTGCCGTGGCCGACGCGCCCTTCCACCAGGCCCTCGGCGGCCAGCTCCCGGTAGGCGCTGACCACCGTGGTCCGGTTGACCCCGAGGCGGCGGGCCAGCGTGCGTTCCGGGGGCAGGCGCGTGCCGGGGGGCAGGGCGCCGGAGAGGATGCGTTCCCGCACCTGGTTGCGCAGCTGCTGATAGAGCGGCGTGGGGCTGTTCCGATCGAGTTCGAACTTCATGCGCTTCACCCCCGACAGGCTGCGGTGGATTCATAGCTGATTGTAGCACATCGGACAGAGGCACCCACCTTCCGGCCCCGACCATGGGGCCGTTGAGTGGCGGACCCCAGGGCCCGCGGGCGGCACAGCCGGCAAGGGCACACGGTTGCCACACGTGCGCGCAAAGGCGCCGCCCCATGCGCAACGGGGCCGGCGCCTGATTACTGCTGGATCTCGCACGGGCCGTAGGCGGTCACCTGGCAGCAGAGCCGGTACCCCTGGTTTACCTTGTCGCCCAGCATTTCCCGCTCGGCGTCGTTCACCGGGCTCAGGTTCTCGGCGCCCTTGAGCACGCGAATCTGGCAGGTGTCGCAGACGCCGTTCTTGCAGTCCCACTTCACGGCCACGCCCTTGTCGTTCACGCCGTCCAGCAAGTTCTCGCCCTTGGGGATTTCCACGTTGTACTCCTGCCCTCCCAGGAGCACCCGCACCTGGATCATCTCCTTGGGCTTCTCCTCCACCGGGGCCTTCGGAGCCTGCGGCACCTCCTCGTGGGGGAAGATCTCGCGCGTGATCTCCACCCGGCTGGACGTGTGGTGCACCACGGCGTGGTTCAGCATGCAGGCCGTCTGAAACTCCTCCCGCACGATCGCCCGCCAGGCGTCCCGGTGGTTGGCTGCACCCGGACGGCTCAGGTCATGGGGCACCACCGCCTTGAGGGTGGCCCAGCATTCGAACACGCCGGCGTCCTCCTTGCGCGGCGCCGGCTCCTCCAGTTCCAGCCGCAGCTCCCGTACCGTCGGGGCCACCCGGCGCAAGCGGCCCACGAATTCCTGGTACACCCGGGTGGCCGCCTGGCCGGCCTGGTCGGCCTCGGTCCGTACCCCCAGGTAGATGCGCGATCCATATTTGGTCTCTGGCACTGCCGGACCCTCCCCTTGTGCGGAAGCTCGAACTTGACGCAGCGTACTTATTATACTGAAGTTTCGGTTCTGCCTCAATCAAAAAAAGAGGGCGGCTCGAGCAGAGCCGCCAAAGCCCGGAACACACACAGAGGGGGTCAACACAGCTTTATCATACCCCACTCGCGTTACAGTTCTGTGACACATACGTAACGCGACGGTTTCATATTTCGCCGCCCTTACGCTGTCCCCGTCGCCGCGCCCCCACGGCCTCGCCGCCCTGTGCCGGCCCGCTTTACCCGGCCTCCCCTTCGTCGAGGGCCACCAGGTAACCGGCGAACTTGGGCACGTTGAGCACGCCGCTGTCCAGCACCAGGTAGCTGCCCTTGATGCCCAGCAGCACGCCCTCGGCATCGCCCTTCTCCAGGTCGTGGCTCGTGATCCTGGCCGGCGGCTGCTCCAGGGGATAGGTGAAGTGGCGGACCTCCTCGTCGGGGAGCACATATGGATGAAACTCGTCCGGGATCAGGTCCAGCACGCGGCGGCGCACCTCACGCAGGTCGTCCTGGGTCACGTCGCCCTTCAGCATCTTGCGCCAGTTGGTCTTGTCCGGGAGGTACTGCATGAGGTAGAGTTCCAGATCGCCCGCCATCTTCCGGTTGGGCACCCGGGCGATGGGCACGGCCTCAACGGCGCCCTGGTCCAGCCAGCGGCCGGGCAGGCTGCGGGTGATGCCCACCTTGATGTCGCTGGACTTGGCCAGGTAGACGTAGGTGGGGATCATGCAGTTGGCGTCGCCCCACTCGGGCTCCCGGCAGGTCTCGTAGTGGCAGAGCGAGGGCTTCACCTGGCAGATGTCGTTGATGGCCAGCCGCTGAAAGCACGGCCAGCAGGAGCCGTGGTTGAAGAGCTTGCTCGCCTTGCGGCCGCAGTAGATGCAGCGGCGCTCGCCGGTGAAGTGCAGGCAAATGCGCCGCCCGATCAGGGGGTTGAGGGGGATCTCCTGCTCGTCCAGCAGCAGGCTGTAGGTCACCGTCCCGTCGCCCAGGCGGGCCAGCAGGTCGCGAATCATTCCCGTGTACATGGCCGTTCTCCTCTCTGTGGTGACCTGTTCCCAACCCCGAGCCGCCGCGGGGGTTCAGAAACCACCGGGTTCCGTTTCGGGACGGGCGCATGGTTCTCCTCCCTGCTGCTGCCTGGGCGGACAGAATGCTCGCCGCCTTCGTCACCCCCGTGCCGCCCCGATGCGGCTTCGACTGGGTCGTGTCTGTTTGCCCCTGCGACCGCCCAGGGCTCCGGTGCAGCCGTTGCCGGAGCCTCCCACGTGGCGTCAGCGGAGGCGTCAAGGCTGCGCTTCCTGCGCCGGTGCGCGGGACTCACCCTCGTCGTACACCCACAGCCGGGTCGCCCGGAAGCCACCCTCAGGCAGCTGCAGGCCCACCATGCCCACGTTCATGCCAGGGCGGAGACCGGACGGCCCGCCATCGCCCAGCCGCGCACCGGAAAGCCGCACCACCTCCAGGGCCGGGGAGAACTCCACCGTTCGCCTGCCCGCGGCCGTCGTCACCACGGCCCCGTTCGGCGAGACCTCCTCCAGCACGCCGTCCATGCGCCCGATGTTCACCCAGGCCGACTGGTCCCGGACGAGCAGGCTGCCGTCGGGCTGGGGCGTGCCCTGCGCGGTGACCCAGTCGCCGACCTCGATGACCGCGGGCGATGAGTAGAACTCCTTCCAGACCTAAACGTCAGGCTCGAAGCGCACGGTGCGCACGGCGGTGTCGGACTCCAGGACGATGCCGTCGTCCCTGATCTCCACCACCCGGCCGGACGCGAGACGGGAATCGCCGTCCTCGCCGACCGCCGACGGCGGGTTGCCGCCGTCCCCGGCTTGCGGCCCGGGCGCCAGGTTCCCCGAGACTGCGTTCCGCGGGCCCGCCAGGGCGAGGCCGATCACGACGACCAGGGCGATCAGGAGAATCCGCAGCAACGTGCGCCGGACTCGCAGCGTCTTCACGGGAAAACCTCCTCTCGCGTCGCCTCATTCCACGCCCTCATGGCCCCGGGCCACCTCCGGCGCGCCTGGGGCCAATCATTCATGCCATCGCGTTTGACGCTCGTACCAGACTCGGCGTTACCGGACGATTCTGGCTCAGGATCCCCCGCACTGCGCGAGAGATTGTAGGGCCGCATGGTTTGATTTAACATATCTCATTAGTTGAGCTTTCAACGCGAAAGGGGCTGAACACCTGCGGGCGGGCGGTGCTCAGCCCCCTGAAGCCTGGGGCGTGCGATGTCGGTCCAGGCGTGAGGCTCTGACCGGGGAGGTCCGACACTTGGATCAGGTACGGATTCGGTTTGCGACAGCGGCGGATGAGTCCACCTGCAGGCGGATGGACCCCTATCTGCCCGACGCCGCGTTGGCACCCAAGATCGCGGCGCAGGAGCTGATCCTGGCCGAGCTGGCGGAGGAGACCATCGGCTACCTCCGGCTCGAGTACATCTGGGGGAAGATCCCCTACATCGGGCTGATCTGGCTCAAGCCGGCCCACCGGGGGCGGGGCATCGGCACGGCGGTGCTGCGGTTTCTGGAGAACTACCTCCGGGAGCGGGGCTGCCGCTTCCTGCTCTCCTCGTCGCAGGTGAACGAACCCGAGCCCCAGGCGTGGCATCGCGCGGTGGGCTTCCGCGAGTGCGGGATTATTGCAGGAATCAACGACGGCGGCATCGGCGAGGTATTCTTCCGGAAGGAACTGTAGGTGGGCTGCACCGGTCGTGCGGGCCGGCGCTGTGCCACGGTGACAAGACGGGGCTGTCCGGCAGGCAACCCGCACTGCCGGACAGCCCCTTCCATTCGCAGGACGCCCTGCCTCCGGGGCACCACCCCCTCGACCGGACGCTAGCTGCACTTCGAGTAGCCGCAGTTGTGGCAGGTGGCGCAGCCCTCGCCGATCACCAGGGTGAAGGCGCCGCACTCGGGGCACGGGTCCACCGGGCGGTCCGCCTCGGCGCCGCTGATCTGCGGCTGCGGCGTCTCCGCCGTCACGGCGGTCTCCTGGCAGAGCTTGCCGTTGGCGTCCTTCCACGCCAGGAACCGCTGCAGCCCCTTGGCGATGGCGGAGGCCAGCGAGGTGATGCGGTTCGGGCCGAAGCCGTAGGAGCTCGAACCGCCGATGTTCTTCAGCGTGTCAATGACGATCTCGATGCGCTCCCGCACCGGCACGTCCGACCGGAGGCGGAGCATCTTGGAGACCAGCATGCCCATGCCCACGGCGTCGGCCATCAGGTCGGAGCCCACGGCGCCCACGTTCACGATGATCTCGAAGGGCTCCCCCTCGTCGTCCATGTGCACGTCCAGCGTCATCTTGCCGAAGTGCGTGGGCACCACGAACATCTTGCCCACCGCCTCCGTGGGCCGCGGCCGCAGCGTGGGACCCTGCGGGGCGGGCGCCGGCTGCGCGGCGGACTCCTTCTTCTCCTTCGTCTTGTCGCCCGTGGTGAGCACCTGGGAGGCCCGGGAGCCGTCGCGGTAGACCGTGATGCCCTTCAGCCCCAGCTGCCAGGCCAGCGCGTAGGACTTGGCCACATCCTCCACCGTGGCGTGGTTGGGGAAGTTGATGGTCTTGGAGACGGCGGCGTCCACCGGCTGCAGGTCCACCGGCAGGTCGTCCCCGCCCTGGAACGCCGCCTGCATCCGCACGTGCCACTCCGGGGCGATGTCGTGGGCGGTGGCGAAGATCCGCTGCCACTTCTCGGGCACACCGTCAACACCCCGGGCCGTGCCGCACTCTGCCACCTTGTGCATGAGCTCGTCGGTGTACCAGCCCTCCCGCTTCGCAATGGTGGCGAACTGGCCGTCCACGTCCAGCATCACGGCGCCGGCCTGGTTCCGGGTGAAAACGAGCGCGTACTTGGGCTCGATGCCGCCGGAGCAGGGCATGTCCGGCCGGGCGGCCATGAGCGAGGTGGTGCCGGTGGGCGCCACCGTGGTCAGGGTGGCGTTGCGCACCTTCAGCCCCGCCTTGTGCCACTGGCTGCCCTCCCACTCGGGGTAGGCACCCCGCGCCTCGGCCAGGGCCATCGACTCCTCGAGGGCCTTCTGCTTCACGAAGGTCATCACCTGGCGACCCAGGGCCACCGCCTCTTCGGAGTCGTAGGGGAGGCCCATCTGCACCAGCATCTCCGCCCAGCCCATGACGCCAAGGCCGATCCGCCGGTCGCGCCGGGCCTTCTCGGCGATCTGGGGCAGGGGGTACTTGTTGGCGTCGATCACGTTGTCCAGGAAATGGGCGGCCGTGCGGACGACCTCGCCGAGTCGCTCCCAGTCGACCTCGGCCTTGTCGGTGTACGGGTTCTTCACGAAGTTGGCCAGGTTCACGTGGCCGAGGTTGCAGGAGCCGTAGGGCGGAAGGGGTTGTTCACCACATGGATTAGTAGCTTCTATAACTTCCACGTGGTTATTAGGATTACGTCTGTTCATCCGATCGATGAAGATGACGCCCGGCTCGCCCGTCTTCCAGGCGTTCTCCACCAGCTTGTCCCAGACCAGCCTGGCCGACAGCTTGCCCGTGACCTCGCCGTTGCGCGGGTTGATCAGCTCGTACTCCCCGCCCTGCTCCAACGCCTTCATGAAGGCGTCGGTGATGGCCACCGAGATATTGAAGTTGGTGATCTGCGTCGTGTCGGCCTTGGCCTCGATGAAGTCCAGGATGTCGGGGTGGTCCACCCGCAGGATGCCCATGTTGGCGCCGCGGCGGGTGCCACCCTGCTTGATCGCCTCCGTGGAGGCGTTGTAGACCCGCAGGAACGAGACCGGGCCCGAGGCCACGCCCTGGCTCGAGCGCACCTTGTCGCCGGCCGGGCGCAGGCGGGAGAAGGCGAAGCCGGTTCCTCCGCCGGTCTGGTGAATCAGGGCCGCATGCTTCATCGTCTCGTAAATCTCCAACAGGGAGTCCCCCACCGGCAGTACGAAGCAGGCCGACAGCTGCCCCAGTGCCGTACCGGCGCCGGTGAAGGTCGGGCTGTTGGGCATGAAGTCCTGGCGGTCCATCAGGTTGTAGAAGGTCTCCTCGACCGCCTGGATCTCCTTCTTGCTGGCGCCATACTGCGCCTCGACCGCGGCGATGACGCGCGCCACCCGGCGCAGCATCTCGGCGGGCGTCTCCCTCGTGCCGTCCTCCTTCATCCTCAGGTACCGCTTTTCGAGAACGGTCTTCGCAATATGGGTCAGTTCCAAGACGGGCCCCCCCTACGTAGATTGGCGTGGAACAGCGCGCACCGGCGAAAGACGCGCCTCAGTGGTTCTTCAGCAGTTGCTCCAGTTGCTCCCTGAACTCGTTCACGTCTTTGAACTCGCGGTAGACCGATGCGAACCGCACGTAGGCCACGCCATCGATGCGGCGCAATCCTTCCATTACACGCTCGCCGATCTCCACCGACGGCACCTCCCGGTCCAGGGAGGCGCGCAGGTCGCGCTCGATGTCGTCGGCGAGTTTCTCGATGACCTCCAGCGGAACCGGCCGCTTCTCGCAGGCCTTCAGCATGCCGGTCAGCAGCTTGTCACGGCTGAACTGCTCGCGCCGGCCGTCCTTCTTGACGACGATGAGCGGCGGCACCTCCACCCGCTCCATGGTGGTGAAGCGACGGCCACAGGAGGTGCACTCCCGGCGCCGGCGTATCGCCTCCTCGTCGGGGGCGGGGCGCGACTCGATCACCCGGGACTCTGCACCGCAAAACGGGCACTTCATTCTGCTACCCCCAGATCTAGTGTCCGTGACTCCTAAAATACCACTAGATCTGGGGGTAGACAAGCTTCCTGGACTGGGTTTATCCGGCATCAGCCGGGTGTGGCTTCGCCTAGGTCTCCCGTGCTTCGATTTTCGACCCTGGCCGGAATGCCCAGCTCTGCCGCGAGAGCGGTCAGCACCTGCCCGGCTTTCTCCCGGATCACCCAGCGGGCCCGGTGGTCCACGAAGGTGGGGGTCAGGTTGAGCACGCCCAGCTGCGCCCCGCTCTGCACCGCCAGGACCGGCAGCTGGTTGGCGGGTCCGACCTCCAGCGAGGAACCGACCACCAGGAAGAGGTCGGACTGCGTCGCCTCGTCGATGGCCGCCTCGATGGCGTCTGCGGGCAGGGGCTCCTCAAAGAGCACAACGCCGGGCTTGAGCATACCGCCGCACTCCGGACAGCGGGGGATGTCGGCGGCGCTCTGCACGTCGACGTCGATCAGCCTGGCGGGAAAGCTGCGGCCGCAGTCCAGGCACAGGCATTCCCGCAGCGAGCCGTGCAGTTCGATGACGCCCTCGGATCCGGCCGCCTGGTGCAGGCCGTCGACGTTCTGGGTGATCACCCGCTTCAGGAGCCCCTCCTTCTGAAGCGAGGCCAGAACGTGGTGGACGGGGTTGGGCTTGGCGCCCCACAGGTGCGAGAACCGCATCCGGTAGAACTGGTAGAACTCCACCGGACGCCGCCGCAGGGCGCTCATCGAGATGAGCGACACGGGGTCAACGCCCCGCCACAGGCCGGTCTTCGACCGGAAATCCGGCAGGCCCGACTCGGTGGAGGCCCCCGCTCCCGTGAGCACCACGAAATGCCGTGCCTGCTTCACCGCCTGTGCCAGGTCGCGAATCTGATCCTGATCCATGAGTGATCACCCCCTTCTCTCCATATTTCGCCAACAGAAAGAGGCCACCTCCATCGGTGGCCGCGGAAACTGCCAGACGGCTGCCAGTCATCCATGGCTGGCGTGCGGCTGCGGGCAGGCGTCGATGTCGGGGCCCAGGAAGTCGCCCGTCGGCCAGCAGCCGGCGAAGAGAAAGTCGACTTTCACGCCCAGGAGGGCGCTGCTCACCCGCACCATGTAAGGCGAAACCGGGTACTCCCCGGCGATCATCTCGTCGATCTCCGCGTCGGTGTGCTCCAGGTACCGGAGCCAGAGCTGCCAGATCTCCGGCGACCAGGCCGACCGGAGTGTTGCGACGACGAAGGCGAACCGGTCCGCCGTGGCCCCCTCGGCCAGGGCCCGCTTCACGGACACCGGCGCCCGGCGCCAGCGCTCGCAGAACGCCCTCCTCGCCCGGCGCAGGTTGACCTCGTCGAGGCCGCTTTTGGCCATCAGCTTCTCGTCCACCAGGGTGCGCCCCAGGCGCAGACCACTTCCTCCGGACACCCGGCTGTTCAACACCCGCGTGCTCCCCCTTCCGATCCGTACGCGCTTCCACTCCCTTAAACGGAGAAAACGGGGGAAGGGTTCGTCAAGTCCGACAATTGACTGTCGAGAATGCCGGGTCACAGTGACGAATCCTGTCCGGCCTCCTCGGGGCTGATCACGCCCCGCCGCACCAGTTCCCGCAGCGAGGCAGCCATGGACTGCATCCCCGTGCGCCCGCTGGTCTGGATGATCGAGGGCAGCTGGTGCGTCTTGCCTTCCCGGATGAGGTTGCGCACGGCAGCGTTCACCAGCAGGATCTCCACCGCCACGACCCGCCCGGGCCTGTCGATGCGGGGGACCAGGCGTTGCGCCACCACCCCCTGCAGCGTGGCGGCCAGCTGCACGCGCACCTGCTGCTGCTGCTCCGGCGAAAAGACGTCGATGATCCTGTCGACACTGCTGGGCGCGTCGTTGGTGTGCAGCGTGGTGAAAACCAGGTGGCCCGTCTCCGCGGCCTGGAGGGCGATCCGAATCGAATCCAGGTCGCGTATCTCCCCCAGCAGGATCACGTCGGGATCCTGCCGCAGGGCGGCCCGCAGGGCCCTGCCGAACGTGCGGGTGTCGGAGCCCACCTCCCGCTGGTGGACGATGGACCGCTTGTTCCGGTGCAGGTGCTCGATCGGGTCCTCGATGGTGATGACGTGCCGGGAGTAGCGCTCGTTGATCAGGTCGATCAGCGCCGCCAGGGTGGTGGACTTGCCGGATCCTGTCGGGCCCGTGACGATGACGAGGCCGTGGCGCAGGTCGCAGAAGGTCTCCAGCGTCGATGGAAGCCCCAGCTCCGCCAGCGACATGATCCGAAACGGGATGATGCGCAGGGCAACAGCCAGGGCGCCCCTTTGTCGATAAACGTTGACGCGGAAGCGCGAGAGCCCGGCGACTCCGAAGGAGAAATCGACCTCTCCCATCTCCTCCAGCTTGCGGCGGGCGTCGCGCGGCGTGATCTGATCCACGACCTGCTCCATGTCGTCGGCCGTGAGCGGCTGGTCGCCCCGGCGGGTGAGGGTGCCGTTGATGCGGAACACCGGCGGCTGTCCCTGGGAGAGGTGGACATCCGAAGCCTCCTCGGCAACGGCGTGGCGAAGCAGTTCATCCAGGTTCAACGTCGTCGCTCCCCTCTGCGGGCCCGGATTGTCGCCTGCCGGCTGACCCGACCAGCGGCCTGCACCGCACATCCGCCTGGCCTGCGGATGGACAGCGTGAGGAACGGTGGGTACGATGGGTACAGGGGCGCCAGTAGGGATGACAAAGACAGGAACGCGGGCGGGACACGGTAAGTTCGGGAACACCGGCTGACGGCGGTGGACTCGGGAACGTCGGCGGGCGCGGCGGGTTCAGGAATGCCGTCGGCGGCGGATTCAGAAGCGCCGGGGAGGTGACAGGGCCGTGGTTTACGCACTGCTGCTTCATCTGCTGCAGTGGGTCCTGGCCTTCCTGGTGCTCGACTCCTTCTTCCGCACGATCGACGTGCGCCCGGGCATACTGGAACGGAGGCTGGCACACCACCGCCTGCGCTACGGGCTGGCGGCGCTCGCCTCCGCGCTGGCCCTGGGCATGGTACAGGTACTTCTTGCCGGAGCGTGGGGGCTCCTGCCCGCGGCCGCGGGCTGGGTGCCCTGGTGGCTGCTCTGGCGCTTCGGCTGGCGCAAGCAGTTTCCGCACCTGCGCCCCTGACCGGAAGAGGCCCGACCCACCAGGGGTCGGGCCTCTTCCGCTCTGTCAGGTCTCTCCGATGGTAAACACGTTCTGGTAATGGTAGTCCTGCCCGTCGTCCTCCTCCACCTCCAGCCGCCGGCCGTCGAAGCGGAGCTTCGTCGAGCCCGTGGCGGATGCGGTCTGCCACTGGCCCTCGGTTTGGAGGTAGTCGAACGCGTCCACCGCCAGGCTGACCAGCTCCTCCTCGTCGGCGTGGCGGCAGGAGGGGGCGAACGTGAGCACTTGCCAGATCTGCTCGAAGAGAGGGTAGTCGTCCGGATCCCGGTTCAGGCTGTCGTAGAGCCGCTTCACGTCCACACCGCTCTTCCTCCCGGTGCCGCTTTCACCGGTAGTATGCCCGGGATCCCTGAAGTGGCTAGTCCGCAGCCGTGCGGGCCGACCGGCACAGCCCGCCGATCCGGGCCGTCAGTTCCTCGGCCTGCTGCCCCGCCTCCTGGATCGCCCTGGAGAACCAGTCGGCCTCGGCCAGCTCCCGCGCGGTGGCGTTGTTCTGGTTGGCAAGCCGGGTGGCCCCCTCCACCGCCTCCACCAGCTGGTTCATCTCGCCGGTCGTGGCCTCGGCCCGCTCGCCGAGGCCCCCTACGGTGGCGGCGAGCCCTTCGGTCGCGCGCAGCACCTGCACGATCGCCTCGCGGGTCGACTCCACCGTGGCTGCTCCCCGGGCCACCTCCTGCTGCGACTCCTCCATGGCGGCCATGGCCGCGGCGGTGCCGCGCTGGATCTTGGCCACCAGTTCCTGGATCTGCTTGGTGGCGCCCCGGGAGCGGTCGGCCAGCGCCCGCACCTCCTGGGCCACCACGGCGAAGCCGCGCCCGGCCTCGCCGGCCCTGGCGGCCTCGATGGCGGCGTTGAGCGAGAGCAGGTTGGTCTGTTCCGCGACCGACTGGATCAGCTTCACGATCGACCCGATCTCGCCCGACTGGGCGTCGAGCTCGCGGATCACCTTGGCCGAGGCATCGGCCGCGGCCCGGATGCCCGCCATGCCCTCGCCGATCTGCACCAGCGCCGCCTGCACGCCGTCCCCGGCCCGGCGGTGGCGTTCGGCCTCCTCCCGGGCGGCGCGGGCGGCCTCCGTCATCTCTGCGAATACCCCCAGCACCTGGTGGGCCAGGTCGCGGGTGCGGTCGAGCTCCTCCAGCTGGTCGTTGGTGGCGTGGTGCAACTGCGACAGCAGCTCGTTGACCCGGCCGGTGAGGCGCAGGATCTCCTGCACCGCCTCCTGCGTCCGGGCGGCCTGCGCCGCAATCTCGCCGAGTGCGGCGTCGTCGACCCCGGCGCCCTCCTGGGCCACCGCTTCGTCTTCGGCGTCAGGTTCCCCTGCCGCCGCTTGCGCACCGACGCTCGGCCTGGCCGCAGCCGTTCCCCCCTCCGCGGCCGATCCCGACGGGGCTTCTGCTCCCGGCCCTGCCGCGGACGCCGCCGCACGGGCCAGGGCGGCGCGGTGGCTGTGCACCACCCAGAGGCTGCCCAGCAGGGAGACCACCAGACCGGTCCCCCAGAGTGCGAGGCGGCCGGGGAGTCCGGGAACCCACAGGGATACGGCCACCACCGCCCCGGTGAGCAGGCTGCTGATCCAGGCGCGCCAGAACAATGGAATCCCTCCATTCACCCACAACTTGCAGTCGCGCGATTTCAATGGATGTTATTGTTCAGCGCTAGACGTCTTGCTTCCTGCCAATCCATGGTACGTGGCGGGGGCCTTCGTGTGGTAGAATGGTGGCAACGCCAAGGGATCGGAAAGGTGATGGAGGGTGCCCACGCGCAGACTCTTCTACGAAGACGCTTACCGCACGCAGTTCGAAGCCAGGGTGGTGGCCTGTGCCCCCGAGGGAGGGGCCTGGGCGGTGGAGTTGGACCAGACCTGTTTCTTTGCCGAGTCGGGCGGCCAGCCCAGTGACACCGGCCTCCTGGGCGGCAGGCCGGTGCTGGACGTGCGGGTGCGGGAGGACGGCGCCATCATCCATCTGGTGGACGCCCCGCTGGAGGGCATCGTCGTGGGTCAGGTGGACTGGACCCGCCGGCTCGACCTGATGGAGCAGCACACGGGGCAGCACCTGCTCTCCGCCGCCTTCGTCCACCTGTTCGGGGCCGACACGCTCGCCTGGCATCTGGGGGCACAGTCGACGACGATCGACGTGGACATGGACAGCCTCACGCCGGAGCAGGCCGAGCAGGTGGAACGCACGGTCAACCAGCTCATCCGCAGCGGGCTGGCCGTGCGCACCCACATGACCGACTCCGCCCACGTGCACCAGTTCCCACTGCGGAAGCCGCCCGCCGTCGAGGGCGAGATCCGGGTCGTCGAGATCGACGGCTACGACTGGGCAGCCTGCGGCGGCACCCACCTGCACAGCATCGGCGAGCTGGGCCTGCTGAAAATCAAGACCTGGGAGCGGTACAAGCGGGCGGTGCGCGTCACCTTCCTCGCCGGCCAGCGCGCCCTGAACGACTACCTCTCCCTCGACCGGATGACCCGGGATCTCGCCCGCCGCCTCACCATTGCGGTGGACGACCTCCCGCGCTGGGCCGACCGCACCCAGGAGGAGATGACCAGCCTGCGCAACCGGGTGCGCACCCTACAGGAGCAGCTGGTCGCCCGCGAGGCGGACGACCTGATCGCCGGGGCCCGGCGGGTCGGCCCGGCCCTGGTAGTCCGGCAGACTTTCAGCGGGCGGCCCCTGGAAGAGCTGCGCCTGCTGGCCGCCAAGGTGGCGGCGCGGCCGGGGTGCGTCGCCGTGTTCGGTCTCCGCAGCGGCGCCCCCCACCTGATCTTGCACCGCGCCGTCGACCTGCGCCTCGATGTGGGCAAGATCATCCGGGAGGTCCTGCCGCTGATCGAGGGCAAGGGCGGCGGCTCGCCCATCCAGGCCCAGGGGGGCGGGGGCCGGCCCGAGCGATTGGAGGAGGCGCTGGACGCTGCCGTGGCGCGCATCGCGGAGGCCCTGGGGCGGTAGGAACCGGAGAGAAGGCCAACAGCAAGGGGCTCTCCCCGAGTCATCCCAGATGACTCGCGGGAGAGCCCCCTTCTCCATGCCGCCGTATCACTTGATCAGCGCCGCCGACTGGGCCGTCCACTGCACGAACGGATTGGCGAAAATCGTGAGGAGCACCACGCCCACCAGCGAAAGGACCACCGTGGTGCTGATGCCGCCGCTGCGGTGCAGCGCCGGGTAATCGCCCTTCTCCAGGAACATCACCCGGACGACCCGGTAGTAGTAGCCCACCGAGATCACCGAGTTGATCGCCATCAGCACCGCCAGCCACACGTAGCCGGCTGCGGCGGCCGCCTCGAAGAGGAAGACCTTCCCGAGGAAGCCCACCGTGGGCGGGATGCCGATGAGCGAGACGAAGAAGAGCAGCAGGGCCCACGCGTAGAGCGGGTGGCGGAAGGCCAGGCCCCGGTAGTCGTCCACGCTCACCCAGCCCCCCTCCTGGTCGAGGTGGGTGATGATGGCGAAGATGCCCAGGTTGGTGACGGCGTAGGCCATCAAGTAGAACAGCACCGCGGAGATGCCCTGGGTGCTCTGCAGGCCGGAGGCGGCCACGCCCACCAGGATGTACCCGGCCTGGGCGATGGACGAGTAGGCCATCATCCGCTTGATGTTGTTCTGCTGGAGCGCCACCAGGTTGCCCAGGGTCATGGAGGCGGCCGAGATCACGGCCCAGATCACCGTCCACCGCTCCACGTAAGGCACCACGCCCAGCCCGTCGACGAAGACCCGCAGGATGGCCGCCATGGCCGCCGCCTTGGGGCCGACGGAGAAGAAGGCGGTCACCGGCGAGGGCGACCCCTCGTAGACGTCAGGCGCCCAGAGGTGCATGGGCACCGCCGCCACCTTGAAGGCGAAACCGCCCATCAGGAAGACCATGCCCGTGACCAGGAGCGGCGTCACGGCGCTGCCCGCGGCAGCCACCACGGGGCTGCCGCCCGCCAGTGCCGCGGCGATGTCCGGCAGCCGGGTGGTGCCCGTCGCCCCGAAGAGGAGCGAGAGGCCGAAGAGCAGCACGGCCGAGGCGACCGAGCCGGTGAGGAAGTACTTCAGGCCCGCCTCATTGGACTTCGGGTCCTTGCGGAGGATGCCGGCGAGGATGTACGAGGAGATGGACGACAGCTCCAGGCCGACGTAGATGGTGATCAGGTCGCGGGAGGAGACCATGAACATCATGCCCAGCGTGACCGCCAGGACGATCTCATAGAACTCCATGTACGCGCCCCGCAGGAACTTGGCCACGTAGTCGGCCGAGAGCAGAATCACCAGTGCAGCGATGGCCAGCAGCACGCCGTTCATGAAGTAGGTGAAGCCGTCGGCGACGATCATGTTGGCCCAGTACTCCCTGGGGCTGCCCGCCGCGATGGCCGCCTGAATCTGCCGGTCCGTGGCGCTCCACCCAACCGAGAACAGCGCCACCAGCACGCCGGCCAGCGTAACCCAGACGAGGCCGCGCTTCTCCTTGAAGTAGGCGTCCAGGAGGATGACCAGGAGCATCGTGCCGGTGATGATGAGATGGGGAAGGACGGCGACGTAACTCGGGTTCACCAGCTCACTCCAACTGATTGCACCCGGCAAGCTACATCCCTCCCAGACCCATCACCTGCGTCAGGGTTTGCACAGAAGCAGCGAGCAGGTCGAACACCGGCCTGGGGTAGACGCCGAACAGCACGATGAGCACGGCCACGGGTGCGAAGATGATCTTCTCCTTCCAGTTGATGTCGGGCAGGCCGGCGTACTCCTTCTTCGCCTCGCCCAGGAGCACGTTCCGCATGGTCAGCAGGTGCCAGGCGGCCGTGATCACCATGCCGACACCGGCCACCAGCACCCAGAGGCCGAAGGCCGGGTAAGACCCGGTGAGGGAGACGAACTCGCCGATGAAGCCGGCCAGGCCCGGCAGGCCCAGGTTGGCGAAGGCAATGAACGCCGTGGCGAACGAGATCACCGGGACGGTGAGGAACATGCCGCCCAGCTTGGTGAGGTCACGGGTGTGGGTGCGCTCGTAGAACATGCCGACGGCGAAGAAGAAGAGGGGCGAGATCAGGCCGTGGGCGATGGTGACGAAGTAACCACCCTGCAGGGCCACCTGGGCCAGGTCAGGGTCGGTGGGCGCCAGCTTGCTGGCCGCCGCCAGGGCCATGATGAAGAAGCCCATGTGGTTGACCGAAGAGTAGGCGACCTGCTTCTTGAAGTCCTTCTGCGCCATGGCCGCCAGAGCCGGGTACAGGATGCCGACCACGCCGAAGACGAAGACCAGATCCGCGTACCGGGTGGCCACCTGCGGCAGCAGCGGGTGGCTGATGCGCACCATGGCGTAGGAGCCCAGCTTCAGCAGGATGCCGGCCAGCAGCATCGAGATGGGCGTGGGAGCCTCCACGTGGGCGTCGGGAAGCCAGGTGTGGAACGGGAACATCGGCACCTTGATGGCGAAGCCCACCAGCAGGGCGAAGAAGGCGAAGACGGTGAGCGCATCAAGCGGCAGCCGCGACGTCTCCGCAGCCATCTGCAGCAGGTTGAAGGTGCCGACGCCGGTCCGGACATACAGGTAGATGGCGCCGACCAGCATCACGGTGGAGCCGACCAGGGTGTAGAGGAAGAACTTGATCGCCGCGTACTCACGGCGCTCGCCGCCCCAGATGCCGATGAGGAAGTACATCGGGAGCAGCACGATCTCCCAGAACACGTAGAAGAGGATGAAGTCCAGGGTAACGAACACGCCGTTGGTGCCGGTAGCCAGGATCAGCAGCAGGATCAGGTAGTCCTTCACCCGCGTGTTGATGTACTTGTACGAAGCCAGCACCGCCAGCGGGAACAGCAGGGTCGAGAGCAGGAGCATCGAGAAGCCGAAGCCGTCGACGCCCAGGGTGTAATGGACGCCGATCGACTCGATCCAGGGTACGTGGGTGACGAACCGCATGCCCGCGGCGTACGGCTCCGTGGAGACCGGTGCGGCGGCCCACTGGGAGGCCAGGACGAGCGCCAGGACGAACGGAATCAGGGTACCGATGCCCGCGAGCAGGTACAGGAGCTTCTCCTGCGTCTTCGGCACGAACAACATCACCAGGGCGAAGACCAGGGGAACAAAGACGATGAGCGACAACATCCCCGACAGCCTCCTATCTAATTACCTGGACCAGCACCACGCCGGCCACCAGCATGGCAAAGAACGTGAGCATGTACTGCTGCACGAGGCCGGTGGAGAGCCTCCGGAAGGCGGCGCCCAGTCCGCGGGCGATATCCGCCCACATTGTCACCAGGAAGTCCACGACATGCCTGTCGAACCAGCCCGCAACCTCCGACGCGTAGACGGCCACGGTACCGGCCAGGTTGACAAGCCCGTCGACCACGGCGCCGTCGAACCAGGCCACTGCACGGGAGAACGCCTGGGTCGTCTTGATGATGGCCAGTTCGTAGAACTCGTCGACATAGTACTTGTTCCGGACCAGGTTGTAAACAGGCTTCAGGCTCGCAATCCACGCGGCGCGGGTCTCCGGCTTCACCACGGCGTACAGGTACCAGCCCAGGAAGATGCCGAGCAGGCCCGCCGTGGTGGCCATTCCGGTCACCAGAAGCTCGGTGCTGAACTCAATGTGGTGCTCGAGGCCGGGCAGGTGCAGGAAGTTCTGGACGAAGATCATCCAGTCGGCGTGCGTGAAGTGGTGGAAGAGCGGCGTGCCCAGCCAGCCGAAGAGCGCAGCCGGCACCGCCAGGATGACCAGGGGCACCGTCATCGCCCGGGGCGACTCGTGCGCGTGCTCGTAGAGGTCCTTGTCCCTGGGCTCACCGAAGAAGGCCAGGTAGGTGGCCCGGGTCATGTAGTAAGCCGTGAGGAAGGCGGTCGTCAGGGCCATGATGAAAGGCAGCTTCAGCGCCCAGCCGGGCACCGCCGGGTTGGACCACATCCAGGCGTCAGCCAACAACCCGTCCTTCGAGAAGAAGCCGGAGAAGCCCGGTACGCCCGCCAGCGCTGCGTAGCCCACCATCCAGGTCCAGAAGGTGACCGGGATCTTCTTGCGCAGGCCGCCCATCTTGTGGAGCAACTGGTTGTGGTGATGGGCGTGAATCACCGAGCCGGCGGCAAGGAAGAGCAGCGCCTTGAAGAAGGCGTGGGTGAGCAGGTGGAAGTTGCCCGACGTCCAGCCGCCGAGGCCGATGGCCATGATCATGTAACCCAGCTGCGAGATGGTGGAGTAGGCCAGAACCTCCTTGATGTCCCACCGCAGCGTGGCGATGGTGGCGGCGAAGAGCGACGTGAAGGCGCCCACGAAGGTGACCACGGCCAGCACCCACGGGGCCACGTTGCCGTAGATCATGAAAGCACGGCCGATGAGGTAGACGCCGGCGGCCACCATGGTCGCCGCGTGGATGATGGCGGAACCCGGAGTGGGGCCGGCCATCGCGTCAGGCAACCAGACGTGCAGCGGGAACTGCGCCGACTTGCCGATGGCGCCCGTGAAGATCAGGAAGGCACCGAGAGCCAGCAGCCCGGCGGTCACCGGGTCCTGCACCAGCGTGGGCATCTTCTCGGCCAGGCCGGCCCACGTGAGGTCCCGGGCGGCGAAGAAGATGATGAAGATGCCCATCATCATTCCCACGTCGCCGACGCGGGTGGTGAGGAAAGCCTTGATCTGGCCGTAACGAGGCCAGGCCTGCTCGTACCAGTGACCGATCAGCAGGTAGGAGCAGAGACCCATGATCTCCCAGGCCACCAGCAGCAGGAAAAGGTTGTCGGCCAGCACCAGGAGCAGCATGCCCAGGGTGAACAGGTTGATGGCGCTGTAGAAGCGGGGAACCCGCTTATCTCCGTGCATATAGGCGCTGGAGTAAAGCTGCACGGCGAAGGAGACCAGGGTGATCATCGGCAGCATGAGGGCCGTCAGGTTGTCGACCTGGAAGCCCATGCGCCATACGTACGGGCCCAGGCTCGCCCAGTCAAACGAGGCGTGCCAGGCGGGCTCGGTGAAGTAGTTGGGACCGTGGGCCGCCGCCGGCTGGCCGGAAATGACCGCCACCAGCACGAACACCGACCAGAGGAAGGTGATCAGCATGCCGCCGGTGCCTAGCACCCAGACGCGGTCTCGCAGCAGCCCGGCGAACATGGCGATCGCCACCGAGACGGCCAGGGGGAGCGCAGCGATGACCCACGCGTTGTTCAGGAAGAAGTCCACGCTGTACCCCTCCTAACCCTTGAGCAGTGTGGCCTTGTCGACCTCGACGACGTCACGGTTCCGCACCATCGAGAGGATGATGGCCAGGCCCACCGACGCCTCAGCCGCCGCCACCGTCATCACGAACAGGGTGAGAATCGGAGCCCGGGCCGCCGTCTCGGGGCTGGTCTGCCAGTAATAGCGGCTGAAGGTGATGAGGTTCAGGTTGACGCCGTTGAGCATGATCTCGATGAACATCAGAATGCGGACGGCGTTCTTGCGGGTGAGGGCGCCCCACAGCCCGAGGCCGAAGAGGAGGGCGCCGAGACCGAGTGGATAGTAGATCGGCAGTTCCACTACGACTCCGCCTCCTTCGCCGTCAGGATGATGGCGCCGATCATGGCGACCAGCAGCAAGATCGAGGCGATCTCAAACGGGATCACGTAGGTGGTGAACAGCTGAGTGCCGATGGTCTTCACCGGAACCACCGACCGCTCGACGGCTCCGGCCGGCAGGTTGGCGGTGGAGTAGAGGTACAGCATGAAGGCGGCGAAGACCGCACCGACCACCAGCACGGCCGGGTTCGTGCGCCAGAGCTTCACCCGCTCGCCCTGCTGCTGTTGCTGCTTGATGTCCCGCAGCCCCGAGAGCATGATGGCAAAGATGACCATGGTGGTGATGGCGCCGGCGTAGACGAGCACCTGAATCGCCGCCACGAACTCGGCCTGCAGCAGGAGGAAGATGCCCGCGACGGCCGTGAAGGAGAGCGCCATGAACAGAGCGGCGTGCGTGATCAGGGGTGCGGTGACCATCCGGTAGGTCGAGACCAGGGTCACCACGGCCAGGATGATGAAGGTCCAGAACTGGCCGCTCATGAGCAGGTCTGTGGTCACGGTTGTCCGGCCCCCTCCCCTTCCTTGCTCGCCGCCGCAGGCCCGTCAGCGGCTCTGGCCTCCGCAGCGGGCTTCGCCCCGGCTGCCGGCCCGGCCTCCGCGGCGGTCTTCGCTTCGCCCGCCGGTTTGGCCTCCGCAGCAGGCTGCCCCGCCGCCCCGGGCTTAGCATCCCCAGTCGGCCCGGCCTCCGCAGCAGGCTTCGCACCAACCGCAGGCTTCGCCTCACCGGCGGGCTTCGCCTTCGCCGCAGGCGCTTCGCCCTGCTCTGCCACCTGCTGGCGGAACTGCGGCTTCAGTTCGGGCTCGTAACCTTTCGGCAGGGGCGGACGGCCCAGGTAGCCATGCACGTCCTGGATGTCGTCCTCGGTCGCACCCGTCAGCTCGTGGAACACCCAGGGCGGCGTGGTCGACTTCTTGGCCTTGGGGCCCGGGTCCTCGGCCCGGGAGTACTTCAGCCCGAGCCGGAGCAGGTCTTCGAACTCGAACACCAGATTTTCGGGGTTCACCTTGCAGAGCTCGTAGTCCATGCCCATTACCAGAGAGTCGAACGGGCAGGCCTCCACGCAGAGGTTGCAGAGCATGCAGCGGGACATGTCGATGGCGAACCGGTCGGAAACCTTCTTCTTGGTCTCCGGATCCTGGTGCCACTCGATCGTGATCACACCCACCGGGCAGGCGTCGGCGCACTGTCCGCATGAGGTGCACTTGTACTCGCCCGTCCGGAGGTCGGTCTTCTGTACCGGAATCCCCCGGAACCACGGGGGAATGTTGTCCTTCTGCTCGGGGTAGAACACGGTGATCGCGGGCCGGAACATCATCTCACGGAACGTGATCTGCAGTCCCGTCGCGATGGATTTCCCTGTGCGCCACGCCTCCCCGACGAAGCTGGTCACACGCATGCGGGCTCACCTCCCTACTAAAGCCACCATCCCAGGAGTCGCAGGGTGAAGGAGCCGATCGTAACCGGCAGGCCGTCGAAGGTGACGGCGACGTACCGGAGCGTGCCCGTCAGGAAGATGTTGAACAGCGAGACCGGGAGCAGGAACTTCCAGCCCAGGTCCATCAGCTGGTCAATGCGCACCCGCGGCAGAGTCCAGCGGATCCACATCGCCAGGAACACGAAGAAGTAGGTCTTCAGAACCAGCCAGAAGACGCCCGCGATCCAGTTGAGGACGGTGCTGTTCATGATGGACAGGCCCCAGTCGGCCACGGCCGTGCCCACCGGGTTGACGAAGGCGCCGAAGCCGTTCAGCACGTTGCCGAGGCCGGCGGCCACCTGCCCCAGCGTGGGGCCGTTCCAGCCGCCCAGGAAGAGCGAGGCGGCGATGGTCGACCAGGCGGCCAGGTGGATATACTCAGCGAGCATAAACATGGCCCACCGCATGCCGGAATACTCGGTGTGGTGACCGGCGACGAGCTCCTGTTCGGCCTCGGCCAGGTCGAACGGCGCGCGGTTCAGCTCGGCCAGCGATGCGATCAGGTAGACGATGAAGCCGATGATCTGCGGGAAGAGGAACCAGCCGAAGAGGCCCCGCTCCTGCTGGGCCAGCACGATGTCCGACAGCCTGAGCGAGCCGGCCATCATCACCACGCCGATGACCGACATGACCATCGTGACCTCGTAGGAGATCAGCTGCGCAGCGCCGCGCATGGCGCCGAGCATCGAGTACTTGTTGTTGGAGCCCCACCCGGCCATGAACGTGGCGATCACGTCGTAGCCGGTGACGGCGGCGATGAAGATGATGCCGATCTCCAGATCCGTTGCGATCAGCTTGTCGCCGAAGGGCACAATGAGCCACACGAGGTTGGCGGTGGTGAAACCGATGAAGGGGGCGATGAGGTAGAGCCACCGGTCAACGTTGTTGGGCTGGATGTACTCCTTCACCCACAGCTTGAGCAGGTCGGCCACGGGCTGGATCCAGCCCCACAGACCCACGCGCCAGGGGCCGACGCGGTTCTGCATCCACGCCGAGAGCTTGCGCTCCAGCATGAGGCAGACGAAGAAGTTCAGGAGCCCCCAGATCAGGATCAGGGTACCCTTCAGGAAGCCGCCGATCCAGACCTGTGCGGTGGGGGGCAGGCTGTACCACCACTCCATGCTACCGGTCCACCTCCCCGAGCACGACGTCGATGGAGCCCAGGATCGCGATGATGTCGGCGATCTTGTGGCCGGGCACCAGGAGCGGCATGAGCTGCAGGTGGGTGAAGGCCGGCGAGCGCCACTTGACCTTGTACGGGTTCGGGCCGCCGTCGGAGACCACGTAGCACGCCACCTCGCCCCGGGCACCCTCGATGCGGTGGTAGACCTCGCCCTTCGGGGGCTTCAGCACGCGCGGCACCTTCGCCATCACCGGTCCCGGGTTCTCGGCCAGCCACTCCAGGCACTGCTTCACGATCCGGGAGGACTGCTTCATCTCCTCCTGCCGCACCCACCAGCGGTCGAAGCAGTCGCCGTTGCTGCCCACGGGAATGTCGAACTCCAGCCGGTCGTAGACGGCATAGGGCAGGTTCTTGCGCAGGTCCCACTTCACGCCCGAGCCCCTGAGCACGGCGCCGGACGCCGAGTAGGCGATGGCCTGCTCCGGCGTGAGCACCCCGATGCCCTTCGTGCGATACTGGAAGATGCGGTTGCCCGTCACCAGGGCGTCCCACTCCGGGTACACATAGGAATCGAAGTAATTGATGAATCCCCAGATGGTCTTATCAGACTTGTCCTCGCCGTCCTGCGGGGTACCGATGATGCCCTCCGGCAGGTCGTTGCGCACGCCGCCGATGCGGAAGTAGTTGTAGAGCATCCGCCCGCCGGTGATGCGCTCGAAGAGGGAATACAGCTTCTCGCGGTCGCGCCAGCAATAGAGGAAGGGCGTCGTCGCGCCCAGGTCCATGGCCATGGAGCCCAGCGCCAGCAGGTGCGAGGTGATGCGCTGCAGCTCCGCCATCATCACCCGGATGTACTGCGCCCGCTCCGGCACCTGGATCGCGTCGCCGAAGAGCTTCTCCACCGCCTCCACGTAGCACTGCTCGTTCAGCATCGCCGCCAGGTAGTCCGTCCGGTCGGTGTAAGGGATCACCTGCGGGTAGGTCTTCTGCTCGGAGAGCTTCTCGAAGCACCGGTGGAGATAGCCGATGTCGGGCTCGCACCACGTCACCTGCTCGCCGTCGAGCTTGATCATGAGCCGAAGCACGCCGTGCGTCGAGGGGTGCTGCGGGCCCATGTTGACCAGTAGCTCTCTCGTCCGTTCCACGTTCACACCTCCGCACCGGGCTACTCGGCGAAGCGGTGCCGCACGAGCCGCGGGCGCTTGGGTCGCCGGTCGACGAAGTCCTTCAACAGCGGATGGCCGCCCTGCCAGTTGTCGGGCAGGAGGATCCGGCGGTGGTTGGGATGGCCGTCAAAGCGGATGCCGTACATGTCGTACGTCTCCCGCTCGTGCCAGTTGGCGCCCGGGTAAAGCTTGCTGATCGACGGGATGTGCGCGCCCTCGCGCGGCAGGTCGACCTTGATGTGGATGTTGCGGGCGCCCACCTCGTTCGGGTCGATGCGGCAGAGGCTGGCCACGAGGGTCAGGCGGTCCTGCCAGTCGATGGCCGTCACGACGCTGCAATACTTATAGCCCGCGTCGTAGCAGGCTCGAACAGCCTCCTCGTACCGCTCCTTCGGCACGAGGATCTCCGTATCACCGTTTACGTGGGTCGTCATCGGGGCGTCAGGAAACCGCTCCTTCAGAAAGTCCAAGCGGACTCACCCCCTGGAACACTGATGACAGCAGATGCCGGGTATAGGCCAGGGCGCCCGGGGCGTCACACCCAGTGGAGGACGCCCTTCTTGTAGGCATAGAACAGCCCGATCGCCAGAATGGCGAGGAAGAGGAACATCTCGATCAGGGCGCCGGCCCCGAGGACGTCGAAGACGACCGCCCAGGGGTACAGGAAGATCGCTTCCATATCGAACACGAAGAAAGTAAGAGCAAACACATAATAGCGGATGTTGAAGTTCACGAGGGCGTCGTCGAAGGGCAGCTCACCGCATTCGTAGGTCTCCAACTTCTCGCCCTGGAAGGGGTTCCGGGGCGCGAAAAGACGCACGAGCCCGTAGTTCATCAGGGTGAAACCGATGGCGACGATGATGACCGTCACCAGGTCAACATACGAGTAGCTCACCGGGCAGTTCCCCTTTCACCGACCTCCGGCCAAAAGGCAGGGCAAACGGCCCTGCCCTCTCTGCGCTAGCCCTTGGTGATCAGGCCGCGCTTTCCGGTCTTGATCATCTCCTGGATCTCCATGAGCCCCTGCAGCAACGCCTCCGGCCGGGGCGGGCACCCCGGCACATAGACGTCGACCGGCACCACCTTGTGCACGCCGTCGACCACGTTGTACGTATCCCAGTACGGACCGCCGTTGGACGCGCAGGCGCCCATGGCGATGACGAACTTCGGCTCGGCCATCTGGTCGTAGAGCCGGCGGACGACCACCGCCATCTTCTCGTTCACGGTGCCCGCGACGATCATCACGTCGGCCTGCCGAGGCGACATGCGCATCGCCTCCGAGCCGAAGCGGGCGATATCATATTTCGAGGCGCAGGCCGCCATCATCTCGATTGCGCAGCAGGCGATGCCAAAGCCCAGCGGCCAGGTGGAGTTGCCATAACCCCAGCCCAGCACCTTCTTGATCACGTCGGGCAGCTTGCCCGCGATGACGTTCTGGTTGACCACGTCGACCTCGGAAAGGACGACGGGATCATTCAGCCACTCCAGCTCCCTCACTTTGGTCTGGCTCATTCCGTCACCCCCTCACCGGAGGAATAGGCTATTCGCACTACCGCATGAACCATCCGTCACAGGCCAATGCCCATTATACGGTCTAGTTTCTTTAGGAGTCAACGAGGATAGCCTGCAAAGGGCGTCACGCAACGGACGTACAGGATGAAAAAGAGTTATCCGGTGCATGCTTTGCATGCATATTCCGCGCGGCGACCGCCGGCACGAAAGCGCCGGCGGTCGCACACCGGTGGGTTTATTCTGACGGCGCGGTCTGATGGCAAGTCGGTACACGCCCGGCCTGGCCACTTTGTGGGGGCGAATGCCACCTACAGGCCCGCGGCCAGGCGGTCCCGGAACGCCGCCAGGGTGCCGGAGCGCTCCGGCGGCAGGGCGACTCCCTCCCGGTCGATCAGGTAGTCGGTGACAAAGAAGACGTCGATGCCAAGGCGGGCCGCTGCCCCGTCTTCCTGCACGTCGTTGCCGACCATCAGGCACTCCTCGGGGCGCCTGCCGATCCTCTCCAGCACCTCCTGGTAGTACTGCAGCTGCGGCTTGCAGGCGTGCATCTCCTCGTAGACGGTGATCAGCCGCCAGGGCAGGTCGTCCACCTCGATCCAGCGCATGCGCTCCTCGATGGCGACGCGCGGAAACAGCGGGTTCGTCGCCAGGACGATCTCGTACCCCCTGTCGAGGGCAGTCTCCAGCACCGAGCGGGCAATGCCGGGCAGGCCGGAGCAGGCCGAACGCAGGGCGGGGAACCGCTCCCGGTAGAAGGCCTCGAACACTGGCATGAGCGCCTCCTCGGCCAGGCCGACCGCGCGGAAGAAGGCGTCGGCGAAGACCCGGGCGTTGGTCAGTGCCGGGTCCGTGTTCCGAATCATCTCCATCGTGGCGGCCCAGACCTGCCGCACCAGCACGTCGGAGGGGATCAGGTGCCCGGCGTACTCGCCGAGCGCCCGCATGTACTCGCGGGCGAAAGCGTCGGTGTCGATGGGCAGGAGGGTGCCATCGAGGTCGAACAGAATGGTTCGGATCACACGGTTCACCTCTTCGTCTAACGTGTAGCATGAATGATTGGGCATCGCAAACGCCGCTCCCTGCCGACCCGCTTCGTCGTGGCAAGCGGGTTGTCGAGATATGTCGAACGAATCTCTCACTTCCAGACTTGCGTTGCGGGGCCCGTACGGATATCATGGGAAGTGGACCGAATGGCCTGATCTTTCTGTGAATACCGCGGGAGGGATCATGCTTGCCGCTGTCGCGCCTGAGGCGCCTGCTGGAGTTACAGCAGTACCGTGAAGCCCAAGCGGAAGGAGAACGCCTGATTCGGCAGGGGCAGCTCACCGCAGGGGAACTGGCCAGGGCTTACAAGGCAACAGCCATCGCCAGCTACTACCAGGGAAACGTGTTCCGCGCGATCAAACTGGGCGAGTATGCTCTCGCCGCCGCTGAACGCTCGGACGATCACGAACTGATCAACAAGTGCCGCTACAATTTGGGCGAGTACTATCTGGTGTTGGGCGACTATCCCACTGCCTATGACCACTTGTTCACCTGCCTTCGCGACCTGCACCAGACCCCGTGGCTGGTCGACCTCGAGGCCCGGACACACCACAACTTAGCGCTGATCTTCCGGCAGCGGCGCCAGTACGATGACGCGCTCGGCTCGCACCACCTCTCCGTGGATCTGTTCCGGCAGTGCGGCAACTGGCCCCTCCTCATGGAAGGGCTGCGGGGAATCGTCTACTGCCACCTGGCCCGCACAGAACCGGAGGAAGCGCTGACCTACCTCCAGAACCTGGAACGGCTCCTGCAGGAGCACCCGAACGACCGGGTCGCCGCCAGTCTCCTGACGGACTGGGCGTATTATCATCAGCAGACCGGCGACCTGAAGCGGTCCATGGACTACTGTGCGGCAGCACTGACCCCGGGCAGCCCCGGCGTTGACGACCACGTGCTCGCGTCGGCCACGGTCATTTCCGGCGAAAACGCCCTGCTCCTGGAGCGATATGAGGAAGCGCGCGTCTTCGCCAACCTGGCGGAGCACTACGCGCTGAATGCGCGCCAGCCGGCGCTGATGAACCGGGCCACGGCCCTCCGGCGCAAGCTGTACGACCTGGGCTTCGTGTCACTCTAACCCGGGTGCCAGAGGGCTTCCGGGCCATCACGCAGCGGGACAATCCTTCGCCGGCTGCGCAACTTGCGATACAGGTTCGGGCGTAACCACAAAAAGAGACCCGGTACGGATGTACCTGCGCCCGAGTGAACTCACTGGATTTCCACAGAAAGGGGAGGTACACATGCGTCGCGTCCTGATCACCCTGTTCGTTATGGCCAGCCTGCTGGCCGTCGCGGCAACGGCGCTGGCCGAGCCGCGGACCGCCGGTCCGGTTATCTGGTAGCACTGGGCAACGCACGGTGGGGCCTGTCTCCGCAGATGCGGGACGGGCCTCATTCCTTCTGGCTCGCCGCGATCTCGCGGATCATGCAGACCAGCTTCTCCGGGCTGATCTGCTTCTCCGCCGCCATCGAGATCGCCTCGGCATACTGAATCATCTGCGCCGGCGACACGTCCACCGGCGCGCTCTCCAGCTTGCCCCGGGCAAAGAAGGAAAGCGGAATGCCCGTGATGGAGACCATCTGCGCCAGCACCATCGGGCCGACCTCGCAGTAGCCGGAAAGGATGTCGTTGAGCGCACGCACGGACAGCCCCAGCTGGTAGGCGACCACCGGCCGGGTGAAGATCGTCGGGAACTCCTCGCACAGGAAATCGACCACCCGTGCGAACCGCTGCTCCACCGTCTCCAGCGCGATCCTTTCCCGCTCCTGGGGAGAGAGCCCCTCGTAGTGGCGCGCGAACCGCTGCCCCACCGTCCACGCCTGTCCACCGACCAGCAACGCGGCCCGGTCGTCGTACGGCGGCGCGTGCACCTCCCCGAGCAGGAACGCAACGCTCACCCCCAGGGCCCTGGCCAGGCGCCCGAGGGCGTCGATCGTCGGGTTGACCTTGGCACCCTTCTCCAGTTGCGAGATGTACCCTACCGCCAGGCCGCTCTTCTCGCTCACCTGCTGCAGAATCATCCCCTGCTGATTCCGGGCCCAGGCGAGCCTTTCCCCCATGGTACTGTGCACCGTGACTCCCCCCTTGCCAACCGCGTGAGCCGGCTCCTGAAGATGGGACTCAGTCTCATTCTAACAAGGGGGGCCGAACGCGGTCAACCATTTACAGATTATTTTGCGTTTCTTCGATTGAGCGAAATGAGATTACGCCCCGGATCCTGCACGAACGCGCAGGGCGCCCCATCCCGCGCAGGGCGCCCTGCTGCTGCACCGCGCAACCCCGGTCACCGGTCGCCGAAGCTGATGCCCAGAGCGCGGGCCGCCTGGATCATCGGGTGGTCCACCGGCACCGGCCGCACCTTGCCGCCCACCTCTTCGATCGGCACGTGGGTGATGATGCCGTTCTGGAGCACCACGACCTGACCGTAGACCTTGTCGATGGCCAGCTCCGCCGCGGCGACGCCGTACCGGCTGGCCAGGATGCGGTCGAAGGCGGTCGGGCTGCCGCCCCGCTGGAGGTGGCCCAGCACCGTCACGCGCGACTCCAGTCCGGTCATGGCCTCGAGCCGACCGGCCACGTACTGGCCGATGCCGCCCAGCCGCTTGGGATCGTGGCTGCCGGGCACCGTCTGCCGCACGAGCAGTTCCCCCTCGGGGGTCCTGGCCCCCTCCGCCACCACGATGATGGAGAACGGCTTGCCCATCTCCCGGCGCTGGTTGACCTTCGCCGCCACCGCCTCCAACGTGAAAGGGATTTCGGGGATGAGGATCGCGTCCGCGCCGCCGGCCAGGCCCGACGCCACGGCGATCCAGCCGGCGTAGCGGCCCATCACCTCCAGCACCATGATCCGGTGGTGCGACTCCGCGGTGGTATGCAGCCGGTCCAGCGCCTCGGTGGCGATGCTGACGGCGGTATCGTAACCGAAAGTCTGGTCGGTGGCGTACAGGTCGTTGTCGATGGTCTTCGGCACGCCGATCACCGGCAGGCCGCGCTGCCAGCAGATGGCGCCCACCGCCAGCGAGCCCTCGCCGCCGATGACCACGATGCACTCCAGCCCCAGTGCCTTCACGTGCCGCACACAGTCCTCGAATCGGTCTTCACCATGGAAATTGAAGGGATTGTCCCGGTTGGAAGTGCCGAGGATGGTGCCGCCCCGCGGCAGAATGCCGGAGATCGCCTGACTGTGCAGCACCTGGAACTCGCCCTGCACGAGCCCCTTGTACCCGTTCCGGAAGCCGATCACCTCGATGTTCTCGGCCTGCAGCCGCTTCACCAGTGCGCGGATCACAGCGTTGAGGCCCGGGGCGTCTCCTCCGCCTGTGAGTACACCGACGCGCCGCATGTGCTGCACCTCCCAAGAATGGTACAAATAGTGCATAATAGGGCTTTAACTTAAGATAACACACGCTAGAATGCTCCTTCAATCATGCCTTATAACGATCGCCGCACTGGCGTGCCTGCGTTCCGGCCCCCGGCGCGAGACCGGCCCCGCACCGGGGGCGTTCGCCCCGGCCGGGGCCGGTTCTGCTAGTGCGTTGCGGTGTGCAACGCCTGCTCCAGGTCTTCGAGGATGTCGTCGATGTGTTCCGTGCCTACCGAGAGGCGCACCATCTCGGGCGTGACCCCCGCCGCGCGCTGCTCCTCGGGGGAGAGCTGCTCGTGCGTCGTGGAAGCGGGGTGGATGGCCAGCGACTTCGAGTCGCCCACGTTGGCCAGGTGCGAGAAGAGGCGCAGGGACTCGATGAACCGCCGACCGGCCGCCTGCCCACCGCGGATGCCGAAGGCGAGAATTGCCCCCTGCCCCCGGGGCAGGTACTTGCGGGCAAGGGGGTAGTACGGGCTGGACTCCAGCCCCGGGTAGGCCACCCACTCCACCTGCGGGTGTAGCTCCAGGTACCGGGCGACGGCCAGGGCGTTGGCCGAGTGGCGCTCCATCCGCAGGTGGAGCGTCTCCAGACCCTGGAGGAACAGGAAGGCGTTGAAGGGCGAGAGGGCGCCGCCCAGGTCCCGGAGCAGGCTCACCCGGGCCCGCAGAATGTACGCCTGCTCACCGAGGTCGGCGTACCGGAGGCCGTGGTACGCCGCGTCGGGCTCGGTGAAGAGCGGGTGCCTGCCCGCCGCCCAGTCGAAGCGACCGCTGTCGACGATCACCCCGCCGATGGCCGTGCCGTGGCCGCCGATGAACTTGGTGGCGGAGTGGATGACGATGTCGGCGCCGTGCTCGATGGGCCGGCAGAGGTAGGGCGACGCGAAGGTGTTGTCGACGATGAGGGGCAGCCCGCTCTGGTGGGCGACGTCGGCAATCGCCGCGATGTCCGGCACGTCGCACTTGGGATTCCCGATGGTCTCGATGTAAAGCGCCCGCGTGCGGTCGGTGATCGCCGACCGGAAGTTCTCGGGATCCGACGGGTCGACGAACTTCACCGTGATGCCCAGGCGGGGCAGGTTGTGGGCGAACAGGGCGTACGTGCCGCCGTAGAGGCTGGAGGCCGCGACGATCTCGTCACCCGCCCGGGCCAGGTTGAGGATGGCGTAGAGCTCCGCGTTCTGCCCCGAGGCCACGGCCAGCGCCCCCACGCCCCCCTCCAGGGCAGCCACGCGCTTCTCAAACACGTCCGTGGTCGGGTTCATGATGCGGGTGTAGATGTTGCCGGGTTCCTGCAGGCTGAAGAGCCGTGCCGCATGCTCCGCGTCCCGGAACACGTAGGAGGTGGTCATGTAGAGCGGCACCGCCCGCGCCCCCGTGGCATCCACCTCATGGCCGGCGTGAATCGCCAGCGTCTCCAACCGGTACCGCCGATCCGTCAACGCAACCACTCCCCACTCTCAGACTGACCGTGGCTGCATGCTACCACGGGAGGCGGGAAGCGGCAAGAGACTGTTCTCTATAGTGGAAACAGTCATGGCCGCGACGGCAGGCGTCGCGGCCATACGGCGCACATCTTCCTCTACATCTTCACGTCCAGGAGCAGCCCCCGGATCTCGTCCACGGCAGCCAGGATAGCCAGCCGGTCCCGCTCCTGCTCCAGCACCAGGCGGGAGAGTTCCTCCAGCCGCTCGTCCACCCGCTGGATGGTGATCAGGGTCCGCTGCTCCCAGGCCCCGGTATCCCAGTCCAGCTCCTGCCGCACCTCCGCCATGTGCCGCGTGATGTCCCGGAAGAGGCGTCCGATCGCCTCCCGGTAGCGGTGCAGGTCTTCCTGGGTCAGCGACTCGGTCAGCCGCCGTCCCAGCTCGTCGATCTCCTGCAAGGCCCGGTCGATGCGCTCATTGAAATGCATGGCGTGGGTGCGCGCCAGATGCTCGCGGAAGGGCACGCGGGCGGCACCGGTCGCCCTTTCGCCGTTCCCCGTGGTCGCCACCCGGGTCAGGCCGGTCATCAGGCGCACCCGGTCCATGGCCATTCCTCCTTCAGTCCTGCAGGGCGTCAATGGCGGCCAGGATCTCCGTGGTGGACGGCATGCCCGGCTGCGTCCACCGGATCACCCCCTGCCGGTCGATCAGGAAAACCGTCCGCTGGATGAGGCCCAGGGCGTTCAGCACGCCGTAGGCGGCGGCCACGGCCTTCCCCTCATCCGCGCAGAGCGGGAAGCGGAAACCCTGCTTCTCGGCCCAGCGCTTGTGCGAGGCGAGGCTGCCGGGGTTGACGGCCACCACCTGCACCCCGCGGGCCTCGTACAGGAACGCTGCGTCACGCGCAGCGGCAAGTTGCCGGTTTCATCCGGGTGTGTTGTCCCTGGGGTAGAAAATCAGGAGCACGCGCTTTTGGCCCCGGAGCGCCGAGAGAGTAAACGTGCCCTCGGTGGACTCCAGGGTGAAGTCGGGGGCCACCTGGCCAGGCTGCAGCATGAGCGCCACCCCTTCCCTTGCTCGTCTCCGCGCCTATTCGCCGCGCGACGCCCAACTCCTGCCAGACAGGGTTCAGTGCCGGACGGGATGGCCGAGGAAAGACGCGATGGGCTCGGTCAGGCGGTGGGCCTCCAGGAGTGCGGCCCGGTGGCCGGCCAGCGAGTCAAGGGTCCAGACCTCGGCGCGCCCGCCGTAGGTGCGGATCAGGCCTGCGAAATCCTGGCTGACGGCCGGGGGGAAGAGGATGTCGGAGGAGACGGGCATGAGCAGGACCTCGGCGGTGATCTTCTGCGCCGCCACCTCCAGGTCGCGGTTGCCGCAGGCCACGTTGTGGAGGAGCGCCATCCGGGCGGTGGCGGCGACGTAGGCCGGACCCAGCACGCGGGCCAGGCGTTCAGCCTCGGCATCCAGCTCGGCCTGGAAGGCGTAGCGGCCGTCGGGCCCGGCCCAGGGGTGGGGCGAGGCCGTCGCCGTGCGTCGCCCCCAGACCGCGTCCAGCCAGTCGTTAGAGGAGGAGAGCGTGAGGTAGAGCCGCACCGCATGGAGCAGCCCGTCCCGGGGGGAGGATGCGATGGCGTCAATGGCCGCCTGACAGACCGCCAGGGAGAAGAGCGGCGTCGCCTGGGGGCCGCTGGCTGCGGCGATCACCTGCCGTACCCGGTCGGGGTACGTCACGGCCCATTCCAGCGCCTGAAAGCCGCCGGTGGAGGGGCCCGCCACGCAGGCCAGCCGCTCGATGCCCAGCGACGACAGCAGCTGCCGCTGCAGCCGCACGTTATCCCGCACCGTCACCTGGGGAAGCCGATCCGCTTCCGGCTCGCCCGCGCCGGCGGCGGCCGAATCGGCGCGGTGCGGGTTATAGAGCGTGTCCACCGCCACGACGAAATAGCGGTCGGTGTCAAACGCGCGCCCGGGGCCCACCAGCGGCTCCCACCAGCCGGGGCGGGGGTCTGCCGCGCTGCTGGCCGCATGCCGGTGACCGAGGAAGGGATGGCACAGCAACACGGCGTTGTCCCGCTGCGGGCTGAGACTGCCGTACGTCTCGTAGCTGACGGTGGCCGAAATCGTCTCCCCCACCTCGAGCTTCAGGCCGTCGGTGGTGAAGCGGTGCACTGGTCTGCTCACGCGCATTGTCGCCTCCTGAGCGCGCAGACGGACGCACAGTCCTGTCCTTCTGCGCCAGTACTCAGGAGTTGGCGAACCGCCCGGCATTCTCCTCTGCCGGAAGGGCGGGGATTGCTGGCATCCAGCGGTTCACACCTCTTCCGCCGCCTGCGCCCGGGCCCGTGCGGGGCGCCTCGTCCGGCCGGCGGCCTTCCCCGCACCAACCTTCTCTCCGGTGCGGGCCGGCTTCCCCGCCTTCTTCTGCTCCGCGCGGCCGAAGCGGCAGTAGGGAAGCAACGGGCACTCGCTGCAGCGCGGGTTCCGGGCGTGACAGACCTGCCGGCCGTGGTAGATGAGCCAGTGGTGCGCCTGCGACCAGTACTCCCTGGGGATGCGCCGCATCAGCTGCTGCTCGGTCTCCTCGGGCGTCTTGGCCGTGGCCAGACCCAGCCGGTTGGCCACGCGGAAGACGTGGGTGTCCACGGCAATGGCAGGCACCCCGAAGGCGTTGGAGAGCACCACGTTGGCCGTCTTGCGGCCCACGCCGGGAAGCGCCATCAGCTCCTCCCGGGTGGCGGGCACCTCGCCGCCGTACCGCTCGAGCAGCAGCCGGCTGAGCGCCTGGATGTTCTTGGCCTTGCTGTGCCAGAGCCCGCAGTCGCGGATCATCTCACCGATCTCGTCCACGGTGAGCGCCGCGAAGTGCTCGGGCCGGTTGTACCGCGGGAAGATGCGAGCCGTGACAATGTTCACCCGGGCGTCGGTGCACTGCGCCGAAAGCACGGTGGCGACCAGCAGCTCGAAAGGGGTGCTGTGGTGGAGGGCGCACCTGGCGTCCGGGTACATCTGTGCGAGTGTTTCAAGGATGGCCTGGGTCTCCGAACGGCTGGCTGCCATACCGTCACTCCTATTCCAATCCTCTGCCGGCGTCCCGCCCGGGCGCCGCGCAGCGTCAAAAAGGCGTCATCCGTCGCGGAAGGGGGATCGGTACCATGACGGCGGAACTGGAACGGGCCACCCGGAGGCTGGCATCGGCTGACCCGGGCGAGCGGGTGGCAGCGGCCCGGGACCTGGAAGCGCACCTGACCGCCCTGCTGGCGGCCGGCGCCACCGGCGGAGCGCCGCTGGCGGAGCGCCTCCTTCCCGCACTCGTGAAGGGGCTGGGCGACACCGAGAAGGGGGTCCAGGTCCACTGCGCCAACTGCCTGCAGCTGCTGGCGCCCCACTCCGGGGCCGTGCTGCCGGCACTCCGGGAGGCGCTGACGCCCCCGGATGAACGGCGAGCCTGGGGCGCCGCCTTCGTGGCCGGCCGGCTCGGCTTCTGGTCAGCAGGCGTGGGCCGGGCCCTGGCCGCCGCGATGGGCGCCCCCGACCGGGACATCCGCTGGGCCGCCGCCGACCTCGCGGTCGCCCTCGGCCGGGCGCACCCGGAATGTGTGGAGATGGTGAAAGAGACCCTGCAGTCGCCCGTGCCCGCCGCCCGGAAGATGGCCGCCTACTGCCTGGGCGCCATGGGCGCGTACGCCGACGTGGCCGGGGCACTGGCGGGGCGGCTGGCGGACCCCGACCGGGACGTCCGCCGTGCCGCGGTCCTGGCCCTGAACCGGCTGCCCCGGGTGCCGGCAGACGTGCAGCGGCAGGTGGTCTCCCTGCGGCAGGACCCCGACCAGTTCGTGCGCCGGGCGGCGGACGCCGTCGCCAGGCGCTGGGGGCTGTAAGACCTCATTCCTTAAGTCGCCGGCGCGTCCGCAAGCGGTGCGCCGGCAGAACTCGCCACAGCAGGAGGACAACCGATGGCAACCAGATACCAGCGCTCCGAAGCTTACTACGAACGGGCCCTGGCCCGCATCGTCGGCGGCGTCAACTCGCCCGCCCGCTCCTTCAAGGCGGTGGGCGGCGGCGCGCCGGTCTTCATGCAGCGGGGCCAGGGGCCCTACCTCTTCGACGTGGACGGAAACCGGTACATCGATTACCTGGGGGCCTACGGACCGGGCATCCTCGGCCATGCCCACCCCGAGATCGTCGCCGCCATCGCCCGGGCGGCGGAGGGGGGCACCCTCTACGGCACCCCGACCCCCTGGGAGGTGGAGCTGGCCGAACGGCTCCACGCCGCCATTCCCTCCCTGGAGCGGGTGCGCTTCGTCTCCACCGGCACCGAGGCCGTGATGTCGGCGGTGCGGGTGGCCCGGGCCTTCACCGGCAGGCCGAAGCTGATCAAGATGGAAGGCTGCTACCACGGCCACTCCGACTTCGCCCTGATTGCGGCCGGCTCCGGCCCGTCGCAGCTGGGCACGCCTGACTCCGCCGGGGTCACCGAGGGGGTCGCGCGCGACGTGATCACCGTGCCCTACAACGACCTGGACAGCCTGGCCGAGGCGCTGGACGTGTGGGGACGCGAGGTGGCCGCGGTCATCATCGAGCCGATCGTGGGAAACTTCGGCGTGGTGAACCCCGCCCCGGGCTACCTGGAAGGAGTGAAGCGGCTGGCCCACCAGCACGGCGCCCTGCTCATCTTCGACGAGGTGATCACGGCCTTCCGCGTGGCCTACGGCGGCGCCCAGACCCTGCTCGGGGTGGAGCCCGACCTCACGGCGCTGGGCAAGGCCATCGGCGGCGGAGTGCCCCTGGGCGCCTACGGCGGCCGGGCGGAGATCATGGACTGGGTGGCACCGCTCGGTCCGGCCTACCAGGCGGGCACGCTGGCGGGCAACCCGCTCTCGATGCAGGTGGCCCTGGCCGCGCTGGAGATCCTGGGGCGTCCCGGGGTCTACGAGCGTCTGGAGGCCGACTCCGCCTACCTGGCCGACGGCCTCGTGGCCAGCGCCCGGCGCCACGGCCTCACGGTGCAGCTGGGCCGCGCCGGCTCGATGTTCACCCTCTTTTTCTGCGACGAACCCGTCACCAACTACAAGGGGGCGGAGCGCTCCGATCCCCGGCAGTTCGCCGCCATGTTCCGCGGCCTCCTGGACCGCGGGATCCTGCTGGCGCCGAGCCGGTTCGAGGCCTGGATGCTCTCGGTGCAGCACAGCCGGGCCGACCTCGAGGAGACGCTGCAGATCGCCGACGAGGTCTTCAGGCAGATGGCGGCGCAGCGCCCGACCGCGGGCGACGCAGACGCCTAGATCGACACGTGGACGGCGGCGCTGACCATGGCCGCCACAAAGAGCACGATAACCAGGGTCGCCAGGGCGATTCCGACGCCCACCGGGATGAGGAAGACCACCACGGCCTTCCCCGTATCCACGCCCAGGGCCGCCCGGATGGCCATCACCGTGAGGACCAGCGTCCAGATCCAGAACCCCAGCCCCAGGAGAATGGCCAGCCAGGTAAGGCCGAGCCTGCCCAGCATCAGGTTGAGCGGGGCCTGCAGCCAGGCCGGCGTCAGTGCGAAGCCCAGCGTGGCGAGCATGGCCCGGCCGTCGCGGGCCCCGCCCATCATCTCGCCGATGAGCCCGTAGACGGCCGCCCGCAGGAACCACCAGAGTACGGTGCCGACCGCACCCAACACCACGCTCCAGGCCGCCATCTGGCCCAGGAAGGCCTCCATGACCGGTTGCGCTTCACCGGGCAGACCGGCCAGCGTCCTGTCGAGCTGGGCCACCATCGCGTCCCTGGTTCCCGCGAACCCGAGGACGGCGGTGAAGAGGGCGATGCCGATCACCAGCAGGGCGGCCGCCTTCACGGGCCGTTCGGAAGCGATGCGGGCCATCGCGTCCTTCGGAGCCGTGATCACGTCCAGGATCAAATCCCAGACCGAGGACCGGTTCTTCGGCTCGTTCCGCTCGTATGATTCCATCATCATGCGCAACCCTCTTTCGCTACTGCAGAATTGCCGGCTTCGTCTCCAGGGCCCAGAGGCCGCCAGACGGGCTCCGGCCAACCACCTCCGTCAGGGCCTTCCCCAGCAGGGCCCCGAACAGCGAGTTGCCCTTGTTCATCTCCCGCACCGACGGCTCGCCCTCGATCCCTGCGAGCTCGCCGGCCACCTCCACCGAGCGCTTCAGATCGCCCAGCTCATCCACCAGGCCCAGCTCCAGCGCCTTCCGCCCGGTGAGGATCCGCCCGTCGGCAATCGCCCGCACCTGCTCGGGGTCCATGCCGCGCCCCTCGGCCACCGCCTGCACGAAGTCCGCGAACGCCTCGTCCACGAGTTCCTGCAGGAGGGCCCGCTCGTCGTCCGTCATCTCCCGGGCCGGGTTACCAATATCCTTATAGGTTCCGCTCTTGAAGGTTTCCAGTTCGTAACCGAGCTTTTCGTAGATCCCCGCGAGGTTCTGCACCTGCAGGATGACGCCGATGGAACCGGTCTGGGTGGCCGGGTTGGCGATGATCCAGTCAGCCGCCGCCGAGATCCAGTACGCAGCCGAGGCGGCGGTCTCGCCCATCGAGACGACCACGGGCTTGCCTGCAGCCTGCACGCGCTTGATGGCCTCGCTGATCTCCCAGGCGGCCACCAGGCTGCCACCCGGGCTGTTCACCCGCATGACGACGGCCTTCAGCGTGGGATCCTCTGCCACCTCGTCCAGCTGCGCCACGATGTCGTCCGACCCGGCGTAACCGCCCAGAAGGCCGCCGCTGCTCTCACCCGTCTCCATCACGCCTTCCACCCGCAGCAGGGCGATCTCCCCACCGGCCGCCCGGCTCGTGCGCTCGCCTGCGTTCGGCCCCTGCCACAGGGCCACCGCCAGGGAGAGCACGACAACGGTGATCAGTGCGATTCCTGCAACCCAACGCTTCATAGGATCCCTCCTGTTCACGCTCCGTCTTTGTCACCCGCGTTTTGCTGCACAGGTATGCTTTTCGCTGAGGGATAATCCCGTTAAAAGCGACCCGACATCGGGCATCCATGGTTCGCGCAGCGCGCAAGAGCCGCTCCGGCTGCCCCAGGGGCAGGGAGCGGCACTCATCACTCCTGGTTCCCCGGCGGTGGTGCGATCCACTCGCGCTCCACGTTCCGGGCCATCTTGGCCCGGTAGGCCGCTTCCAGGTCAATCCCTGCGTTGTTGGCGAGTTTGAAAATGTAGGCGAGGCAGTCGGCCAGTTCGAAGCCCAGGTCGTGCCGGTACTCGGCCACGGCCGCCTCCCAGGCCTTCTCCCTGCCCAGCTCCGGCTCGAGCAACTGGGCGCGCCAGAGCAGCTTGCGCACCTCGTTGGCCACCTCGCCCACCTCGCCGGTGAGCAGGATCATGTTCAGCTTCAGGTCCTGGCTCCAGCCCTTCTTCTCGTCCAGCCACCGGTGGAAGGCCTGGAAATCGGCAATCGTCTTCATCGCATTCGGGAACATGCTGGGCCTCCTCTGCCGTGGTTCTGTCAGCCGGCTGCCCCGTTCACTCCATCCGGGGCGCCAGTCCGTGCGCTTCCAGCCAGGAGAGGATCTCGGCGAAGACCTCCTCGTACCCGGGGTCGTTGAAAATCTCATGGTACTTCTCGGGGTAGAGCTTGAACTGCTTGTCGGCATAGCCGATCCGGTCGAAGACCTGGCGGGTCACTTCCGGGTCCACCAGCTGGTCCGCTCCGGCGACCAGGAAGAGCGCCGGCACGCCGTCGGGGAAGATGACGGCGGTGCGGCACTCCGCCGCCGCCCGGGTACACTCCACGAACCAGCGCGGCGTGGCCGTCTGGCAGCGCAGCGGATCCTTCTGGTCGAGGGCGATGCGCTCGGCGTTGCGGGTGCAGGCCTCGGGGGGGATGCCGGACTTCACCTGCAGCCGGGGGGCGATGACGGCCAGGAGGGGCGCCAGCGCCTGCTCCGCTCGGCTCACCTTGGCCCGGCTCAGGAACCACGGCGAGGAGAGCACGAGGGCAGAGATGGTCTCGGGGTAAGAGGCCGCGTAGCGGTAGGCGATGAGCCCGCCCATGGAGTGGCCGATCATCACCGGCCGGCCGCTGGCCTCGGTCACCAGGCTGACGAAGCCCCGCAGGTCGGCCAGGTAGTCGTCGAACCGGTCCACGTGCATCCGGACGCCCTCGGAGCGGCCATGGCCCCGGTGGTCCATGGCCCAGACGGCGAAGCCCCGCGCCGCGAACCAGGCGGCCACGTGCTCGTACCGCCCGACGTGCTCACCGGCCCCGTGCACCAGCACCAGGCTCCCCGTTGCCTGCTCGGGCTCCCAGACCCGGTAGTAGAGGCTCAGGCCGCCGCGACCGGTCAGGCTGCCGCTTCTCTCTTTCATGGCTCCTCCTCCGTTCAGCGGATACTGGATGCAACTTCGGTATCTGTCGGGCAATTCCTGTCGGGAGGGATTGTCTGGCAGCAGCACGAATCTTTTAAGCATCTCGCAAACGGAGGCGAGTGCGCGCGATGAGGCTCAACTGGAAGTACACCTTCATCATTGGCTTCGGGTTCTTCGGCGTGGGGCTTGTATGGCCTCTGTATAATGCTTACATGCCTATTTTCTATTCCAAGTTCATCGAATCCAAGACGACGATCGGCTACCTGATGACCATCGACAACTGGCTCGCCCTCACCCTCACCCCGCTCATCGGCTTCCTCAGCGACAGAACGCGCACGCGCTTCGGCCGGCGCATCCCGTACCTGCTGGTCTTCGCCCCCCTCTCCGCCCTCTTCCTCATGCTCATCCCCGTGGGCTGGGAGACCAGCCTGTGGCTCCTGCTCGGGGCGGCTATCCTGATGAACCTCTCCATGGCGTGCTGGCGCTCGCCCATCGTAGCGCTGATGCCCGACGTGACGCCCCCTCCGCTCCGCTCCAAGGCCAACGGCATCATCAACTTCATGGGCGGCCTGGCCTACATCGTGGCGATGTACGGCGGTGCGATCCTCTACCGGATGTACCCCGGCCTGCCCTTCGTGGGCTCGGCGGTACTGCTCCTGGGGGTCACGGCGATCTTCTACTTCTTCATCCGTGAGCCCGAGAACTCCACCGAGAAGTCCGAGCGGTTCCAGATCGGCTTCATCAAGGACCGCAGCGCCATCTTCATGCTGCTGGCCATCTTCTGCTGGTTCGTGGCCTACAACTCGCTGGAGACCTGGGTGACCACCTACGGCCGGGACTATCTCGGCCTGCACGAGGCGGACGTGGCCAAGCAGCTCACCTTCTCCGGCGGTGCCTTCCTCCTGTTCGCCATCCCCTCCGGCTTCCTGGCCGACGGCATCGGCCGGTTCAAGGGGCTGGGCCGTAAGCGGACCATCATCGGCGGCCTCCTGATGATGATCCTGGCCTTCTTCCTGCTCAATCTGCAGTCTGACCTCACGAAGGTCTGGTATCTCTTCGCCTTCGTCGGCTTCGCCTGGGCGTGGGTCAACATCAACTCCTACCCGATGATCACCCAGATGGCCCCCGAAGGGCGGATCGGCGCCTACACCGGCATGTACTACCTCTTCTCCTCGCTGGCCAACATCGCCGGGCCGCCCCTCTTCGGCTGGGTCTTTGACCACTACGGCTACGTCTGGTTCTTCCCGATGGGCATCATCTTCATGGCCCTGGCCATCCTGTGCATGCTGATGGTCCAGAAGGGTGAGAAGGAGTCCGCACCTGTGTCCGCCTCCTGAGCAACCGGCCCCATCGGCCGCCCCGGGCCCGTCACTCCGCTCCCGCGCGCAGGATCTCCTCCGCCAGGCGCTGGGTGGCCAGAGCCTCGGCCGCAGAGGTCTCCGGGGTGCGTCCCTCCCGCAGGCAGGTGAGGAAGTGGTCCAGTTCGGCGGCGATGCCCCGCTTTTCCAGGGTGGGCGTCCACGAGCCGAAGAGCGGCTCCACGCGCTCGGCGCCCCCCTCCCGTACCACGACCCGCTCCAGTTCCTCCACGATCACCGTCAGCCCGCCGCCCTGCAGTTCGACCCGCTCGGTAACGGCGCCGGCGCCCCAGCTCTGGGCCAGCTGCACCACGGTTCCCGTCGCGCCCTCCATCTGGGCGGTGACGAGGCCCGCCCGGGCCAGGGCCGCCCGGACCCTCAGGTCGCCGGCGAAGAAGCGGGCCAGGTCGATGATGTGAATGGTGTCGTCGGTGACGTAAAAGCGTAGCGACCTGCGGTCGCCGCCGCCGGCCCGGTGCTTCTGGACCAGGACGTACTCCACCGGCTTTCCCGCCTCTGCAAAGAGGGCCCTGGCCCGGCGGTAGGCAGGGGCATAGCGGCGGTTGAAACCGACCATGAGCAGCCGGCCCGTGCGGCCGGCTGCCGTCGCGATCGCCTCCGCCTCGTCCAGCGTCTCGGCCAGGGGCTTCTCCATGAACACGTCGATTCCGGCTTCCATCAGGGCAACGGCCTGCTCGGCGTGGACCTCCGTGGGGCTGAGCAGGTAGGCGGCGCGGGGGCGCAGAGCGAGGAGCTGCTCGAAAGTGCGGGCCTGCAGGTCGAGCCGGTACCGGGCAGCCAACTCGTCCACGCCCCGGCCGGTGCGGCTGCAAAGGGCCACGATGCGCACGCCGGGGTGCTGGGTGAGCACGGGCAGATGCGCCTTGCGGGCGATGTTGCCGAGGCCGACCACGCCCAGGGTCACGGGAGCGTTCATGTCAAACACCTCCTCAAGCGAGCGACGGCGGCGGAGCCTGCCTCCGCCGCCGTCGTATTCGCTGACTCACCGTCAGTTTCCCTGCTGCCCGCCGGTGCGGCTCGCCATCTGCTCGATCTGCTGGCTGGGCGGGAAGGGGAACTGGGTTTTGTACTGCAGGAACTGCTGGAACGTGTGGGCCACGCTCTGGGCCTCCGCCACGGGCAGCTTGTACCAGCCTTTCTTGAACATGAGGTGATAGACCTGGCGCTGCATCTGCATGCAGGAGTCGAAGTTCTGCTTGAACACGTTAAACAGGGCATCGTGGCTCGCCTCGATCATGGCCATGTCATAGCCGCTGGAGACGTACTTCTCCTGCGCCAGCAGGTCCTGCATGCGGTCGCGGTCGTTCATGGACGGGTCCTTTACCCGGGGCAGATTGGTCTGCTCCTTGTGCTCCATGGTGAGGTGCCCGCCCTGCATGGTGAACTGCGGCTGAACCCCCTGCTCTTGCTGCACGGCTCGCCCTCCTCACATCACGGTGGTCGGGGCGTCGGCGCCCGACACGGTGATCTGCGTCGCCTGGTCCACGTGCTGGCTCAGGTGCGTCAGAAGCCGCTCCAGGTTCTGCTGGTGCTGCTGGGCGATCTGAAACATCGCCTGCTTGCACTCGGGATCCTGGGTCTCGTTGGCGTAGTGGAACGCCTTCTTGCACGCCAGCAGTTCCCACGACATCGCGTCGCGCAGGTAGGCCAGGTCCTTGTCCGTCAGCGGGGTCATCCCGCCAATCTGAAACTGCACTTCCGCCTTCCTCCCTTCGAAAAACGCCCGCGTAAGCTTTCCCGGTTGGAAGGGGCGGCATGCTGCACGCGGCCTGCCAATCTTTGTGAACAGAGGGCCGTGCGGCGGCCGCTACAGCTTCAGGTAGTGCGCACCCAGCCAGCCCAGGCCCAGCAGGATGATGAGCGCCAGCAGCTCCACGCCGGCCCGCTCGCCGATCTCCAGCCGGTCCTTGCTGCGGTCGCGCCCCCGCAGGATCGCCAGCGTGGGCCCGAACGTGAGCACGCTCAGCATGTACGTCACCGAAACCGGCCAGCCGAAGAGCAGCTTCCCCAGGGCACCGATGCTGACAGAGCCCACGAAGCTCCAGAATACGATCACCACGGTTTCCTGCAGGATCGGGTTCATCCTCAGTCCTCCACGTCCACATTCGGCCTGTGCGGGGCGCCTGACGCCCGAACCCGCGCCCGCCCCGGACGGCGGGGGCGGTCAGTCCTCCAGAAGCACGCCGAGGCGGCGCAGGCCTTCCGCACCGGCGGGGGTCACAGCCAGTCCGTCAGGCGTGCGCGCCAGCCATCCGGCGGTCAGCAGGTGACGCTGCAGCAGGAAGCCCAGGTGGGCCCCGATGTGCCGGCCGCACATGGCCACGGGAGCGCGGCGGCTGGCCGTCAGCGGGGCGAGGTCCAGACCGAGCGCCGCAAGGCCGGACCAGCCCAGCGGCGTCACGCCGGGCGGATCGGCCGTCACCCAGCCCAGTTCCACCAGACGGTCCGCCAGCCGCTCGGCCAGCCGCCCGCCCAGGTGGTCGTAGCACAGTTCGACCAGGGGCCGGTCGTTCACGCAAGCTCACCTCGCCCCTAGTGTGACCCGGTTGGGGCGTTCCCTGCAGGCGCTCGCCCCCGCCCCGGCCTGGGCCGGCACGCCGGCCGTGCCCGGCGTGCCTCGCCCGTTGCTCGGCTAGCGGCCCACCGGAACCGTGGGCTGCGCGGCCCGGTCGCCGGTGAGCACCACCAGCAGGTTGGTGACCAGGTCGGCCTTGCGCTCGGGCGAGAGCTCCACCTTGCGCTGTTCGTCCAGCATGTCGAGAGCCATCTCCACCATGGAGACGGCGCCCTCCACGATCTTCTGCCGCGCCGCGATGATGGCCGCGGCCTGCTGCCGCTGCAGCATGGCTCCCGCAATCTCGGGGCTGTACGCCAGGTGCGAGATGCGCGCCTCGATCACCGCGATGCCCGCCATCTCGAGCCGCTCCTGCAGCTCTTGCTGGAGGGCCAGGGCCACCTCCTCCGCGGAACCCCGGAGCGACGGCCTGCCCTCATTGTAGCCGTCGTCGTAGGGGTACTGGCTGGCGAGATGCCGGATGGCCGTCTCGGACTGCACCTCCACGAAGGCGTTGTAGTCCTCCACACTGAAGAGCGCCCGGGCCGTGTCCACCACCCGCCAGACCACCACTGCGGCAATCTCGATGGGGTTGCCGTCGGCGTCGTTCACCTTGAGCTGCGGCGAGGTGAAGTTGCGCACCCGCAGGCTGACCTTCCGCTTGCTCACCAGCGGGTTGACGAAGTACCACCCGTCAGACTTCACCGAGCCCATGTACCGGCCGAAGAGGATCAGTACCTCGGCCTGGTTGGGC